>DUZK01000118.1 GCA_013349495.1 Deltaproteobacteria bacterium | reverse complement strand
TCAGCAAAGATGCAAGTTCCTATCGAATTTTGCCTAAACTTGTCGTTGAACCCAAGTCGGAATCAGATATTATCAATACCCTTCAATTTGCTCACAATCAAGGGCTCAATATTGTCGGCCATTTTAAAGATTTCGATCAATTTACCGATGCTGCCATCCGGCTAAAGGCTCTTGATCCTGCGGCCCTTGAGTTTGCCGATGCGGCCTGTTCGAAACAGGTCAATGGGAAAATCCTCAACCTTTCAGACCCGGCAATCACTCAGACATTGATGGTGGAATTTGATGAATCCGCTGAACAGGCCATGACCGGAAAGGAAATCATTGAAACCTATGATGTGGCTGAAATCAGAGAAGTGGCTGCCGGCAGTGAAGAGGAGAAAGCAGTCTGGGAAGACCGTCGCCGTATTTATGTCAATATGGACTTGACCCGGTGAAGTATCATTTAAAAACAGGATAACAGAGTGAGAAGGTTGAAAAAAATCTCGATTCGGTTCATCGCCGGCTTCGGTGTGCTGTTGATCCTTTCTGTTATCTTTTTAATGCTCCTTCCCCAGTTCGTAAATCAGGATTTCATCAAAACCGCTTTTCAGAAAAGCATCTCAAAGCACCTTGGGGGGAAAATAGAATTCGAGCGATTGGACCTATCCTTTCTACCATCCCCCCGGCTCGTCATTCGGCAAGGCAATGTAATCATTAATCCCAGTTCAAATGCTCGATTTGAATCCATGAGGATACATCTGGATATACTGTCACTTTTGACCGGAAGAACTTCCGCAAATGAGATTTACATTGAATCCCCGCTTTTTTCCGTTATCGTGCCCGAACAACCGGAAAGTCAAAAACCGAAAAGAGCATCCGAATTACGGGACCTTTTTTTTGGAACCTTAATGCCGGGAATAGAGAAACTCGCGGCGTCCATTGCTCCGGGTCAGACGTTTTTTTTTCATAATGGGAAGGTTGTGTACGTTAAAGCGGGGGTGACCGTTCTCACACTAACCGAAGTGGAATGGGCGCTTGATGCAAAAGATAACGATGTCGCACTCAACATCCGGGGCAGCTCAAATATCGGAGATAAAATTTCATTTCGAGCGATTGCGGATCGAAGCAAACGTGAAATGTCGGGAAAAATCGATATTACCGGATTGCAGCCCCAAGAGCTTTTGAATACCGTTTCTGCCGATACGGATTTCAGAATCGGCGATAGTAAAGTCGATTTGAATCTGACATTTAAATCCGACAGTTTTGAGAATCTTGCCGTTGATATAAACGGCGCCATGCCTTTCCTGCACCTTCACATAGGAGGAAAGGCCGTCGTATTTGAAGGCAGCAGATTGAGGGGCAATATCAGGCTTTCCCGAAATGACCTGTCGGCTTCCCTGACCTCCCTGAGCTTTAAATCACCAAGACTGAGCCTCTCAGGCGAGATGCAGATGAACACTGCCGGGGAGAATATCCGATTGAAGTGTGAAGGAAAAGAAATCGATATCGCTTCTCTTCGTAAAACGATTCTGGATATATCCGGTGAACACCCCGATATAAGGGATGTATTCAACACACTTCAGGCAGGACGCATTCCAACCATTGCGGTATCGGCAACCGGTAATACGCTAGCCGAGCTCGGCAACTTAGATAATATTGTTATTGAAGGCCGCATGACCGATGGCGATGTCTACATAGCAAATGCCGATATGCATCTGTCAGAAGTCAACGGAAAAGCTTTAATCTCAAAGGGAGCTTTGAAAGGAAGTGAACTCAAAGCAAAGTTCGGCAACTCCGTTGGGAAAGACGGAACATTGCTGCTCGGTTTAAAGAACGGAGACGACCGCTTTGCTCTGGATATTAATGTGACGGCCGATTTGTCCCAACTGCCTCCTATTTTGAATCGATATATCGAAAACAAAAGCTTCAGGACAGAACTCAAACAGATAGAAGATTTCAAAGGGAAAGCATTTGGGAATTTGAAATTAAACCGGGACGAAGGGGAAGTAAAAACCCAGGTCGTTGTTTCTGATTTTGCCTTCACCACCAAGTATCGAAGAGTCCCTTTACCCTTAAAGATCATGGGGGGGTCTTTTAGCTACAAAGGAAAAAAAATCGATACCGAAGGTGTGGCTCTGAGTCTTAAATCGAGCCATTTCTCAGGCATTGCCTCTACCTTTGATTGGGCAAAGAAACCCTTATTAAAATTACGTCTTGGAAAATCAGATATCGTATCGCAGGAAATATTTTCGTGGCTTTTGAAGTTGGAAAATCTGAGTTCCCAATTGAAAGGCATTTCCAATGTTGAAGGCCCGGTTGGAATCGATCATGCAGAGATTCAGGGGGATCTTCTCCGACCGGATCGCTGGGGCTTTCAGGTGGATGGAGATGTAAAGGATGTTAGTCTGAAAACGCCCACATTTATTGACGGACTTCGGTTGTCCAACGGGAATTTCAGCCTGAATCGTAGTCAAATCGTCCTCAACGATCTGGGCGTCGGATTTAAAGATGCAGCGGTGTCCATTACCGGAGAATTGCGGGATTACCTGGGAAAACAGCCCGAAGCAAACATACGATTTGAAGGGGACATCGGGTCCACAGCGTCCCGGTGGATTTCAAAGCTTATCAAGCTGCCGGACGCTTTGATTCCCTACCCACGGATGAATGTAAAACAGGCAAATCTGGAATGGATGCAAACTGGGAAAATAAAGTTTATCGGGAACATGACCGCCGAAAACGGTCCTAACATTCGACTGGATCTAACGAAGACTCAAGAGACGCTTATCATAAATAATCTGAGCGTGAAGGACTCCGCGTCCGATGCTGATTTTCGAATTCAACTTCAACCCGATACCTGTAATCTCAGTTTCAAGGGTAATCTTGAAAAATCTACCATCGATAAGCTTTTTGTGAATAATCAGCTGCTTGATGGAAAGGTGGCAGGAGATTTTCAAACCCTTATACATATGGATCGACCGTTTCAATTCACTGCCGAAGGCTCCCTCGAGGCTGAAAGGATTCGAGTGCCTTCGCAGTCTTTGAAGGATCTCAAAATTAACAAGGTCACAATTGAAGCCCGGAAAAATAAGATACTGGTACAGAGCGCTGATTTGGACTGGGAAGGCCGGAAATTTGAGATCGATGGAAATATTAGTTTGTTACCCAAAGGAATCCGGCTGGATATCGATCTTTCTACCGGTGGTTTATTTTGGGACGATATTAAAAAGAGATTTTTGAGTAAACATAAGAATACCGGAATCGAAAGTGAAAAGAAAAAGTGGAATCTTCCTGTTTCCGGTATGGTCCGTTTGACTTCCGATTACTTCAAATTCGGGCATTATACCTGGAATCCCTTTCACGCCGACATTTCATTGAAATCGAATGAAATCAGTGTAAATGTATTAGATGCAAAGTTGTGCAACATATCCACTCCCGGAGTGCTGACGGTAGCTCCTCGTGGAACGATGCTCAATTTTTGGACATTGGCCGACAAAAAAAGTTTGAAAGAATCGCTTTCGTGCCTGTTTCCTGGATTTTGGCTTGCCGACGGTGTGTTTGACTATGAAGGTAACTTGTCTGCCAACACAATCGGGCCGTTTGTGATTCAGGCGCTAAGAGGCGATATGGAATTAAACGCTTCTGACGGTCGAATATACCGCTTTGGTGCGCTGGCTAAGATATTCGAGTTCATCAATGTCGCTGAATTATTAAAATTTAAATTTCCTGATCTCAACACTGAAGGCTTTCCATACACAAAGATAACGAATCGCTGGCACATGGAAGATGGTAAACTGAAACTCGAGCACGGAATCATCGACAGCCCCTCAAGTGAAATTGTGTTTGAAGGGGAAATCGATATGGTAGAGCAGAAGGTCGATATGCAGGTTGTTGTATCGCCGCTGCAGGCCGCTAATTTTATCGTTAAAAATATTCCCATCATCCGAGATATCATGGACGGCTCTATCATTTCGATACCATTTGAGGTCAGGGGTGATTTGACAAATGCCAGAGTCACTCCTCTGCCTCCGGGATCGGTGGGGAAGAGATTAATAAACCTTATGGGCAGAACATTAAAGGCGCCGTTTAAATTGTTTCATCTAAACACCCAAGGATAATAAAAAAGAATAAGTCGTGAAGATTCACGGCCCGAAAAATAAGGAGAAGTCAACAGGATGGAACATATCATAAATAGGTGTTCATATGCCTTATGAGAACCTGTCGTTTAACAGCGTGTCCGGAGAGAAACTCTCCGCCCGTCTCGATTTTCCTGAGAGTGATCCTGTGGCATATGCCTTGTTTGCACACTGTTTTACCTGCACCAAGAATTTTAAGGCTGTCGATAACATCTCACGTTCACTTGCGGATGAGGGAATCGCTGTTTTTCGATTCGATTTTACCGGGCTTGGGGAAAGCGAGGGGGATTTTGCTGAAACCAGTTTTTCTTCAAATGTGGACGATCTTATAGCAGCAACCCGATTTATGGATGCCCATTACGAATCACCGGCCGTCTTAATCGGGCATTCCCTCGGGGGAGCGGCGATTATACAGGCTGCCTCGAAAATCCCATCTGCCGTTGCTGTTGCCACCATCGGGGCTCCTGCCGATCCCGGTCATCTAACCCACCTAAATGAATACAAACAGCAAATAGAAATCGAAGGGGAAGCCGAAGTTTCGATTGCCGGAAGGCGGTTTAAAATAAGGAGACAATTCCTTGAGGATCTTGAAGATACGAATATGGAGGCGGCTATCCGTAATTTAAACCGGGCGTTAATCATCTTTCACTCGCCGTTGGACGACGTGGTCGGTGTGGAAAACGCAGCCAAGATCTTTCAGACCGCCCGGCATCCAAAGAGCTTTATTTCACTGGACAGGGCAGACCATTTGCTGTCCGAGCGTCGTGATTCCAGGTACGTGGGTGCTTTAATCGCCACCTGGGCCAGCCGGTACTTAAGAATATGAACCGGGTTGTGCAATGACCATTGTTTTAGGTTTCGGTGTTCAGGTTTCAGTGTTCAGTTCATAAGCACGGATGTCTCCTGACACCTGAAACCTGAAACCAGCTACCAGGATCGCGGTCAAAGCCAAACAGTAATGGTCACACTTTTTCACTGGACCGAAGTGGATAACCAGATTCCTATTTTACTTGTGTCATTAAAGGATTATATTAGTTCCATTGATTTGTTAATTTATTGGTAATTCTATTAGCAGGAGGTTTATTTATGTTTCATTCTATTCTTGAAAAACGGCGCAGTATACGAAAATTTGAAAACAAAGCGGTTGAGGCTGAGAAGATTGATCTCTTGGTGGAGGCAGCACTTCGGTCTCCATCTTCCAGAGGATTTAATCCCTGGGAATTCGTGGTCGTAACAGATCCGGGCCTTATCAAACAACTCGCAAAAACCAAAGCAGCGGGATCTTCTTGGATGGAAAATGCACCGTTGGCTTTTGTAATTTGTGGAGATCCTGAAAAGTCTGATGTCTGGATAGAGGACACATCCATTGCCACAACCATCATCCATTTAGCGGCGGCTTCACTGGGGCTGGGGAGCTGTTGGATTCAGATCCGGGAGAGAGCGCACAATGATACTAAACCCGCAGAAACATACATCCAGGAAATATTGAATATGCCTTCCCGACTGAAGATACTATCCATGATTGCAATCGGGTACCCGGGCGAGGAAAAGGCAGGGCATCCCAAATCCGAGCTTTTATTCGAAAAGGTATCTTTTAACGGATACGGACAGAAACAATAAAGGTGTGGCGTCTGATTATCAGCATCCTTTTTATGATGACGGGATGCAGCAGTTTGTCCATCGGCCCTATTTTGTCAGAGCTGCCTGACGGTGTTCATATCAATCATCTCGGGGATCTTGAAAACAAGGCAATCAGCGAAGCGAGCGGCCTGGCAGCATCGAACTTACGGTCCGATATCCTATGGATCATCAATGACAGCGGAAATGAACCGTTGCTCCATGCCATTGGATCAGACGGAAGTGATCGGGGATTTGTTCGTGTTGATGGCGCTGAAAATATAGATTGGGAAGATTTGGCATCATTCATGTACAATGGAACACCCTATATCCTGATTGCCGATGTGGGCGACAACCGTGAGCACAGAGAAACCGGCACCATTTATATCGTTAAGGAACCCCGCATACAAGGTGTTCGATTGAGAAAAGGACTTTCGGTGAGTCCGGAATGGAAGATTAACTTCCGTTACGAGGATGCTCCCAGGGATTGCGAAGCCGTCGGCGTTGACATGGAGAATCTGCGGATATTTCTTGTCACTAAACGGACCATACCGCCGATGCTCTATCAACTGCCGTTATTCCCCTTACATGGCCCATCCGTACTGACAGCAAAGAAAGTTACGGAATTGACCGGTATCGCCGGAAGCAATACCGCCGGTGCCCGGTCTTACACGTTGTTGGATTACATACACTATCAATCCGCACCAACAGCTTTGGATATTGAACCCGATGGTTTTATGGCTGCAATTTTAACCTATAACGCGATCTATCTTTTCTCCAGGATTCCCGGTGAAGACTGGATTCGATCGTTCAGTGGAAGACCGGTTGTGGTGCCGATTCCCCGGTTATATCAGGCAGAGGCTTTGTGTTTTGGCATGAAGGGGGATCGTCTCTTTATTACTTCGGAAAAGGGTCCTGCACCCCTGTATGGCATAGATATAGACAGAAACATTATTCAATAAAGTAAAAAGCAAAGGGTGACATAAAGGCCTTTGCCAAAGGAGTGCCGGTTGTTCTAATATCAGAAGATGATTATGCCAAATCTATTTTATCTTTAGGATCAAGTTAAATGGGACGCAGATTTTCGCGGATACACGCGGATAATATGATTAATTATAGATTTTAGAATTTTTAAGATCCGCGTTCGTCTGCGTTCATCTGCGTCCAAATAAAGAAATTCCTATGCTATATTTGAAAGGAGAACAGATAAATGAGCCTACAAGATCAACTTGATGCCCTTAAAACAAATTTTGAATCAAAAGCCCCAAAGGAAGCGCTGGATGTCATGCACAGGGCTACCGACGATCTCAGGAAATCCGGCATCCTCAACGGAATTCTCAATCTCGGTGCTAAAATTCCGGATTTTTCTCTAAAAAATGCGAAAGGCACCATGTGCCATTCAAAGGATATTCTTTCAGAAAGCCCCATGATCCTTACCTTTTATCGGGGGAAGTGGTGACCCTACTGTAATCTTGAGCTGGAAGCTCTTCAAAAAGCAGAGTCCGTGTTTCGTGCCCTTGGAGCCCGTTTGGTGGCCGTCTCTCCTCAGGAAGAAATTTACAACCGGGAACTGGTCGAGGAAAAGCAGTTTTCGTTTGAATTGCTGAGTGATACCGGCAATAAGGTTGCCAAATCGTTCGGTCTCGTTTATACATTACCGGATGACCTACGGCAGCTCTATATAAAGTTCGGGATCGACCTGGAAAAATATAACGGTGATGAAACATGGACCTTACCCATTCCCGCAAGATATATTATCGATGGGACGGGAATCATTCGCTATGTCAAAGCAGATCCGGATTATACCGTACGACCCGAACCTGAGGATACACTGGCTGCTCTTAAGGAAATAACCCAATAGTGCTGTGCCTGCTATCCGAACGACTGACTGAAGTCAGATGGATAGGGTTTTCAGAAAGGGGAGAAGATGCTGACCGAGTCGGAGAAACTGAATGTATTGACCACCCTGGGGATTGAGCTCAATCAGGTCAACGACCTCGATATTTTGATGGAGCGGATACTTACCGAAGCACGTCGTTTTGTAAATGCGGATGCGGGGTCCATATACATTCGACATGATGATTCGCTGCATTTTTCCTATACCCAAAATGATACGCTGCGGAAAAAGTTAGCAGCGGGTGAAAAACTCATTTATTCCGTCTTTACCATTTCCATTAACGAAGAGAGCATCGCCGGATATGTGGCCTCCACCGGAGGACCCCTTAACATTCGAGATGTGTATGAAATCGATCCGGTAAAACCTTATCACTTCAGCAAGAAATTTGATGAAGTATCCAAATATAGAACCCATTCCATGCTGACCATCCCTCTGGTAAATATTAAAGGAAAAGTTCTCGGGGTGCTCCAGGTCATTAATTCACAAGATACGGAAAACCGGGTGGTTCCGTTTTCTGAAACCGACGAAAAAATGATGGCACATTTTGCCAGCACGGCTGCCGTCGCCTTGGAGCGTGCTCAGATGACCCGTGCCATTATTCTCCGCATGATCCGAATGGCCGAGATGAGGGACCCAAAAGAAACCGGCGCCCATGTAAACCGGGTGGCAGGGTATTCAATCGAAATCTATGAACACTGGGCCCGCAGAAACGGCCATTCGGATATGGAGATCGATCGAAATCGCGATATATTCCGAATGGCGGCCATGCTCCATGATGTGGGCAAAGTGGCAATTTCGGATACCATATTGAAAAAGCCGGCTCGGTTCACGGACGAGGAATACGCCGTCATGAAACAGCACACCGTATTGGGGGCTCGGCTTTTTGCTGACAGGCAATCGGATTTTGACGATGCTGCAGCGGTGGTTGCTCTCAACCATCACGAAAGGTGGGATGGAAAAGGGTATCCCGGTTATGTGAGTGTGGAAACCGGAAACCCGCTTCCGGAGCATACAAATGCCGACGGGTCGCCTGTCGGCAAAAAAGCAGAAGAGATTCCCCTTTTCGGAAGAATCGTCGCGCTGGCTGATGTTTTCGATGCCCTGTCCTGTGCAAGGGTTTATAAAGAGGCGTGGTCTGAGGATCAGGTTCTCGATACCCTTCGAACGGATTCAGGCACCCATTTCGATCCGGAGCTCGTGGATATCTTTTTCAAGAAAATCGAAACCATTAAATCCATCCAGCAGAGATATCAGGAATAATATCCCGTAATATTATTACATCTCAGTTTACGTCATATTAATTTTCCGTAAATCGCCGCCAGGGTGATCAAAGCCTTATCCGCTGGGCCGGGATTGTTTGCGAAATAGAATCGGAGGGAAATAAGAATGGATGCCATAGAAGCGATCTTGACAAGACGCAGCGTGCGCAACTATACGGATGCACCGGTACCGGAAGATACCATTCAACTCTTACTGGAGGCAGCGGTCAGCGCTCCTTCAGCAGGTAATCAGCAGGCTTGGCAATTCATTGTCATCGAGGACAGGGAGATCCTAAAACGCATTCCGTCGGTGCATCCATACTCCGGCATGCTGAATCATGCGCCTCTGGCAATTGTTGTCTGCGGGGATCTTTCCCGGGAGAGGTTCGGAGGAGGGTATTGGGTGCAGGACTGTTCTGCTGCAACACAAAATATTCTTCTGGCAGCGCGGGCATCGGGACTGGGAGCTGTATGGTTGGGGGTTTATCCGCTTGAAGACCGTGTCGTTGGGCTTCAGAAACTTCTCGATATGCCTGAATCGGTTATTCCGCTTTCACTGATTTCCATCGGATTTCCGGCAGTCGAACAGGGTCGTGTCGATCGTTACGATGCCGGTCGGATACATCGCAACCAGTGGCGAAAGACAATTGGAACACCGTAAAATCTTGAAAGGATGGCCAGCCATTCGGTGTCAGGAATTCAGGAGCCGGAAGTCAGAATTCAGAAGAAAAAATGAGAAAATAAGTGGTAGCAAGTGTAGTGTCGTTATTCTGACTCCTGGATTCTGGATTCTGTATTCTTGATATCCTGCGAATCGTCACTGTGAAACGGAGATCCTGATCATCGGGGCTGCGGTGAGCTTCATTTCTTAATCGTCTTCGGTAGTATATGCGTTGAGCTGCCGAGGAAAATTTCTGCCGCTTCGCTTTCAGTTTCGGACAGGGTGGGGTGTGCGTGAATGCTCAGGGCCAGATCGTCTACCAACGCTCCCATTTCAATGGCCAGAACCGCCTCGGCAATCAATCCTTCGGCCTCCCGTCCCACAATTCCGACTCCCAGAATCCGGTTTGTTTCCGGTTCTGCTATTATTTTGGTAAGACCCTCTGGAGCACCCATGGTCGTTGCCCGTCCCGAGAATTTCCAGGGAAATCTCCGGACCGATATTGTTAAATTCTGCTTTTTGGCCTGTTCTTCCGTAATCCCCGCCCATGCGATCTGAGGGTTCGTGTAAACCACCGCCGGGATTGCTCTTGCATCAAATGCCGAAGGTTCTCCAACGATCACCTCAGCGGCCACTTTTCCTTCTCTGGATGCCTTGTGGGCCAGCATATAGCCGCCGGTCACATCACCCACTGCAAATATCTTTGAATCTGCAGTTCGTTGCTGATCATCCACTTCTATGAATCCCCTGTCATCAACCTTAATTTTGGTCTGTCCGAGATCCAGTCCTTTACTGTTCGGTTGACGGCCGATACCCACCAAGACCCGGTCGAAGCGCTGTTCTGTTTTTTCGGATCCACCATGGATCCGGACGTTGACATTGGAGGCGGTTTCTTCCATGGAAACCACTTTGGTGTTGAGATGGATCACTTCAAAGAGCTCTTTTAGTCTTCGATGAAGGGGTTCGACCAGATCCGGGTCGACGCCGGCAAGGAGCTTATCGGTCAGTTCCACCACGGTAATTCTGCTTCCCAGAGATGCATAAACGGTTCCGATTTCTAAACCGACATACCCTCCGCCGATTATCAAAAGCGATTCAGGTACGTCCACAAGATCGAGCGCTCCGGTGGATGTCATTATCCGTCCGTCCTTTTTGGGGGAGATACCCGGAAAAGGTATGGGGTGGGATCCTGTCGCCACAACGGCATGACGAAACTTGATGTGGCTGATGTCTGAATCGTAGATCCGTACCGAATCGGAGCTTTCAAAAACGGCGCGGCCCTTAATCCGCTGCACGCCCCTTCTTTCGCTGAGGGTAACCAGACCATTGGCCATCTTATCGATAACAGACTCTTTCCAGTTTCGGATGCCTTTTAGATCGATTTTCGGTTTATCAAAGGTAATGCCCATTTCAGCTGCCCGCCGGGTGTCATGAATCAATTCGGCAAGATGTAGATATGTTTTAGACGGAATACATCCCCTGAACAGGCAGACACCACCGGGCCGCTCAGCCATATCCACCATCGTAACTTCCATTCCGAGGTCTGCGGCCCGAAATGCGGCTGAATATCCGCCCGGTCCTCCGCCGATGACCAGCACCTCTGTTTCCTGCATGAGTTCGCCCATTACCATCTTGGAATCTCCTCTTATGAACGTGGTTCGCTTCGGTCTTCGCTGAAACCAGGTCCCGACAAGTTACTCACAATTGGAATACTGGAATATTGGAACGCTGGAATGATGGGTTTAAATGAATGCTATCGATTTTATAAAAAAATCTATTCCGCTGTTATACCCAATATTCCATTATTCCACCATTCCACTATTCCATGCCTCAATGCTCAAACCATGGTCATCATCAGCACCTCCGGATCATTGAGGGCATCCATAACTACTTTTATAAACCGATGGGCATCACCGCCGTCGAGCACTCTGTGGTCTATGGTGATAACCACCGGGAGAATGAGGCGGGGGACAATGTCATATGCACCCTCCCGCTTTTCAATCACCACAGGTTTCATGCGGGCAGCACCCATTCCCATAATGGCCACTTCCGGATAATTGATGATGGGTGAAAAGTGACCGCCTCCCATATGACCGACATTGCTGATGGTGAACGTACTGCCCTGAAGCTCTTGCAGAGATGTTTTCCGTTGATGGGTTCGTTGAACCAGATCGTTAAGCTCTATGGCCAGTTCGGTGATGCTTTTTTGCTCCACGTCTCGGATCACCGGAACGATCAAACCCTCTGCCGTATCCACTGCAACACCGATATGATAATATTTTTTATAGACGATCTCTCCGGCTGCGGCATCCAGGGTTCCATTGAAATTCGGATACATTTTTAAAGCCGTAACAGCAGCCTTCAGGGCAAAGACCGTCAGTGTTAATTTTCCCCCCTTGGTTTCGACATCGGCTTTGTGCTTTTTACGAAATTCTTCTAACTTGGTAATATCGATTTCTGCCTGGCTGGTGACATGCGGGATTTGACTCCAGGAAATCGCCATCTGTTTGGCCGTTGCCCTTCGAATGGAGCGGACGGGAATCCGTTCAACCGGGCCCCACTTTGCAAAATCAGGCAGTGGTGGAGCATCGGTAGTCAACGGACGGGCTTCAACGGATATTTCCCTTTGTACCGAAACCTCGGCGGGTGCCGGAGATTCTCCATTTGCTGCATAGGCTCTGACATCATCTGCCGTTACCAAACCACCGGACCCGGAGGGCGACACCTCACTAAGATCGACACCTAACGCGCTGCGGATCAGGAGCAAGACCGGGGGCAAACTTGTTTGTCACCGGGATTGACTGCTGAATCCGCTGGTTGTGAGGCGCGAAGCGGCTCACGGCCAGTGGATGTATACGCAGCGCGT
>DUZK01000117.1 GCA_013349495.1 Deltaproteobacteria bacterium | reverse complement strand
TCCCATCGTCTCTCCCTAACCCGGACAAGCCGGAAAAGCGCCCAAAAACAATTTGCCACAAAGTCACAAAGATATTATTTTTTATTTTCTTCTTCGTGCCTTAGTGTCTTGGTGGCAGGATGAAAAAAGTTTTGCCATAATAAACACAAATTCCAGAATTAAGATGCTAATGGGTCCCCAACCCATTTATTGAACCTGTTTAAGGCTTCTTACGTTTTCATCAGGCATACAGCATGAGCAGTTTTTTCCCTTATCTTTTGCTTTATACAGCAGATCATCCGCCGTCTTTATCAAGTCCTCCCCTGTAGCGGCTTCCAGCGGATATATCGAAATGCCCAAGCTCATACTTATCTTTTGGGTCGGTACGATGGTGTCCGGGAGAAAATCGTGTTCTGAAACCGTCTTTCGGATTCTTTCCGCCACCACAAGCGCACCGCTTTTATCGGTGTTGGGCAGCACCAGGGCAAACTCCTCTCCACCGTAACGAGCGGCAAGGTCTATTTCCCGCACGCTGCCCTTGATCAACCTACCCAACTCCCTTAGGACCTCATCCCCCACGAGATGTCCGAAATTGTCGTTGCATTGTTTGAAATCGTCGATATCCATCATGATGAACGCCACCGGCACTTTCTGACGGTCCGCCCGTTTAAGCTCGAGTACCAGGAAATGCTCAAAAAAGGCCCGATTATACAACCCGGTGAGCTTATCTGTAATGGCGGAGTGCACGGCGGTTTCATAGCTGTCATGAAGGGTATCCAGATACGCCTTTTTCTTGACCAGGGCTCTCACGCGGGCTTTGAGTTCATGCTTGTTGATGGGTTTGATGAGATAATCGTCCGCTCCGAGTTCGATTCCCTTTATTTTGCTCTGCATGTCCTGCAGGTTGGTGATGGCGACAATCTGGATGTTTTTCGCTGCTTCCGAATCCTTTAATCGTCTGACCACTTCGAAACCATCCATTCCGGGCAGCAGGATATCCAGAAGGATAAGATCGATCTTCTGCCGCAATACGAACGACATGGCTTCCTCGCCGGTTTTGGCCACGTCCAGCCGGTAAGTCTCTCCTTGAAGATAGTTCTGGATCAATCGGACGTCTTTTTCATCATCTTCCACCAGCAGTATAGCGGGAAGATTGACCCGCTTTTCAGACTGCTCTTCAATATCTTTGGTTTCGGTCAAGATCCGTTGTGATTGTTTCCTGGATTTAAGCTGGTCTTTGTAGAGCTTCAGCCGCAAGAGCGATTTGACCCGTGCCAGCAGTTCCGATGTATTAACCGGTTTGTTGAGAAATTCATCCGCCCCGCATTCGAGCCCCTTGATCTTGTCTTCCGTTTCATCAAGCGCGGTTATCAATATGATGGGAATATCTTTGGTAGCCTGATTCTCCTTGAGCCTCTCGGTCACCTCATATCCGTCCAGGCCCGGCATCATGATGTCAAGCAGAATCAAATCCGGATTTTCAGTCTTGGCTTTTTCCAGAGCCGTATAACCGTCCTCGGCGAGGATGGTTTCATACCGAACCGAGCTGAGCTGCGCATTCAGCAGCTTCAGGTTCAAAGGATCATCGTCCACAATTAAAATGGTAGGTTGCTGATTCATCTTATCTCCTCTTCAAGGGGCGCCGTTAGTTGTTATTCTGGTAATACTGAGCAAGGGTCTTTGCAAATTCTCTCGTATCGATGGGCTTGGTGATATACCCCGCACAACCGGCACTCATCGCTTTTTCCTCATCCCCCTGCATGGCAAAGGATGTCAGCGCCACCACGGGAATATTCATCAACTCAGGATCATCCTTGATGATGCGGGTGGCTTCCAGACCGTTCATACCCGGAAGCTGGATATCCATTAGAATAAGATCCGGCAACCGTTCCTTTGCGATTTCAAGGCCGTTTTCGGCACTCCCCGCTTCCAGCACCTGATGCTTTTCGATTTGAAGCAGTGTCTTTACAAGCTTCATGTTGAGCTGATTGTCTTCAATGATTAAGATGGTTTTCGGTTCCATAACTGATCCTTTTCTCCTTACGCTTGATATACGGGAATAACAAAGCGGAATGTGCTTCCTTTTTTCAAACCGTCACTTTCCACCCAGATCTTCCCCCCATGCAGTTCGACCAGTTTCCTGGTTAAGGACAAGCCCAATCCAGTTCCCTGATATTTGCGGCTTTTTGAATTCTCCACCTGTTCGAAGGCGTTGAAAATGCGGTCCTGATCTTCCGGAGCGATTCCGATACCGGTATCGGTCACTGAAACCTGGATACACGGTTTGATCCGGGCGTCATCCGCTTCCGAACCGTCCACCGGATGTTCAAATATCTGAACCTCGGATTTATCCCGCCATCGCTTTCCCTGCCTGACGACCCCGTCAATGGCCCTGGCATCCAGTATTACCTCTCCGCCATCCGATGTGAACTTCACGGCATTAAACAGGAGGTTGTAAAGAACCTGCTTCATTTTCCGTTCGTCCATCCGCACGGTGTCGGGAATTCCGTCATATGAATGCTTCAGATGGATGCCGTGTTTCATCGTCTTTTCCCTAACCATGATCAGGCTGTGATTTAAAAGCCCCCGAATGTCTACTTCAGAAAGAGCAAGCTCCAGTTTACCGGCTTCAACCTTGGACAGGTCTAATATGTCGTTGATGAGGGAAAGCAGATGCTTGCTGCTGCTCAACACATCTTCCAGATAATCATGCTGCTGATCGTTGAGCTCTCCGAAATGCTTGTCCACCACCAGTTCGGTAAACCCGATAATATGATTCAGCGGTGTTCTCAGTTCGTGGCTCATGTTGGCCAGAAATTCACTTTTGGCCTGATTGGCTTCTTCCGCTGCTTCCTTCTCCAGGCGTTCCTGGGCGGCGGTCCGCTCGATCAGTTCCCGGACCTTTGTCCTCAGTTCGGCTCTCATATAGACAAAGGATTCAGCCAGCCGCCCCACTTCGTCATGAAATTTGGCAGGCAGCTCATCAATGGGTGAGCGTTCATCCTCCTCAGCGGTAAAATCGATGGATGGAATGTCTTTCGCGTATGAAGCCAGCATCTTCAACGGCAGGGATGTCCGGGTGACGAAAATGTACGCAAGGATCAGGCTCCCCAGAAATATCACGGTTATGATAAGACTTTGTCGCGTAACGAGTGCTTTTGCCGGTTCTTGGATCTCCAGCACCGGCACCGCTACGGCAATATACCAATCAAAGGTTTTAAAGTATGCCACATGGGCCTCGACCTCCTGCTCCCCCTGGGGGCTGGCCTCAATGAATCGAATCACACTCGTTTCCTCTTTGTAGGCCGCCTTCAGGTCTTGCAGCAGCGGATTGCCGGTTCGCTCGTTTTTTGTGACCCTGAAATCGATATCCTTTTTACGGAGAGGAGGTATCAGCATATCTCCGTTTCCTTCGAACAGAAATGCGTATCCGGTTTTTCCGATCCGAATTTTATCGAAGGTCTTTTTCAGCACCTTGACGATGTTATTAAGCTTTTTTTGGCTTTCAGCTTCGATAGCGTCAAAATCGATGATTGCACATATTGTCCAGCCCCAATCGGGAAATGGGATAAAGTAGCCTAATTTCTTACTCGTTCTTTCTTCTAAATTGTCCTGCCAGAAAAATACTGCCGATTCTCCTTTACTTTTCAGGACGCCCACGTTCATCACTTTTGAAATCTGCCGCCCCTTCATGTCCTTTATTGCTTCAATGGACATGCCCGCCAGCTCGTTATCCGGATGGCCGACGATCCGGGCATTCTGATCGAATACAAATACCAATCCCTTTTCAACGCTTACCGAACGCACCCAGTTCAGTGATAACCGCCTCGCTTGCTCCTGTGAGATTTTCCCGGTTTTGGCTAAATTGTTGTACTCTGCCAGCACCGACACACACATGGCAGTTATGCTTTTGAGGCGTTGATTCAGTCCGATGATCATATCGAACTTGTCAGCCAAAAGCTTATTATATCCCCCTTGAATGTTGAGCTCCACCAGCTTAAGCACGTTCTGCGCCGCCGCCTGCTCGGATTCCAGCATGGCTTTCCCGACATCCCGTTGAGTAAAATACACGATGAAAAGCACCGTAATTCCCATGATCAGGGTGATGAAGAAAATGATTTTACCTTTTAGGGAAGTAAACATGCCCGATCAATTTCCTTCAAAAATTGGATCTGCCTGATAGATTTGAACATAAAAACCTTGAAGACCATTCTCCTATTTAAAAATCGAGACAGCATGTTGATCTTGCTCTCAACAATTGCAAATAATTGCAAAATTTAAGCCAGGGCTTGCATCTGCATCCGTGTATTCAAACCGGATTCACGCGCCTTAACAACAATACTTCACTTAATATCGGCATTTTATTTTTTACCTTAATTTTTCAGGCATTTTGCTCAATATTTCAAATGACGAAACCGTGGTGTAAATCGCCAAATAATTGGCAAACAACCGCCGTAAATTCGGGGAGCGATTCATTTTTTATGAAGAATCGGGGCGGGGTTAAGTTTTTTTTCATTAGTCCGATTTATAGAATCATGTCTGCTATTGGCGCAGAATTTGGGCGGGCCAACAAATAATCTGGGATAGGATTAGATAATGAAACTGGTACCCTTTTCCAAACTGACTTCATTCGGGAATAATTTTGTCATTGTTGATGAGACACACGGCAACATTCTCTCTGAAATTGAAAAATCGGATTTTGCCTATCAGGCCACAAATATAAACTTCGGTGTCGGATCGGACAACTTCCTGATCGTTCAATCCTGCACACCTGAGACCATGAGAGAAATAAACAGAGCCCGCGGTTATTGGGACACACATCCGGACTCCGAATCGGCCGATTTCATATTCCGGATGTTTGAACCCGACGGCGAGGAAGCCTTTTCCTGCGGCAACGGACTCATGTCCATTGCAAAATACCTGTTCAATCAGTACGGAATCGAATCCGCCCGAATCATGACGGAAATCCCTACCCCGGAACCGAAGATCATCACCATCGGGACCGATACGGAAAACGCTTCGAACTGGGCGAACATGGGGCAGCCCAGAAAAATGCCGGAAGAGCTGGTCTGTGGATCGAAAATGAAACCCCTGGATGATGTCATCAGCACCTTGAGCAATTTGAAAATCCGATTTCGAATGCACGATTTGGCGCCGTTTTCAAAAAAACAGACGGAAACCCTGTCCGGGTACCTGGTTTTCACCGGAGAACCGCATATGGTGATCCTGCCCGACACCGGGTTCACCATCCAGGAATTGCCGAAAATGATATTTATCGCAACCGATGACAACCGATCCGAGAAGAAAAAAGCAGAAAAACGGGTGGCATTCGGCTCCTGGCTGGTTCACCACATCGGCAGCTACCTGAACAGGCAGTATACCGATCTTTTTCCTTCCGGCATCAATGTCAATTTCGTCAAGCTGAATCAAACAGATGGCACCATTGAATACCGGTGCTTTGAAAGGGGTATCTATCGGGAAACTTTGGCCTGCGGAACAGGGGCATTGGCAGTGTCCTATGTCGCCCGTAAGTTGAACCTGGTGGATGCGAAACCCCTGGTGGTTTACCCGCATCGCAGTCGCTGGGAAAACCCGGACTCCGAGCTTCTGGTGATGGAGGAGGAATCCGGCTGGCTCCTTAATGGAAGGCCAGTGATGCTTTTCAGCGGTGAATTTAACTACAAAAAAACAAACCAGATTATACCTTTCGACAAAAGACAGGCCGACGAGAAAATGTTGACAGGGTTAGCGCGCAGAAAAAACACGGCATCAGCCGTTATTTATTAATAACCAGGGAATCAAACAATCTGTTGTTGATATTGGATGATTCAGAGAAAATAAATCGATGGTGGAGAAAAATGACAGATAAAGAATTCAAATCTATTGCTCGGAATGATGATGGAGAACGATCGTTGAAACTTCGGCTACTCACAAGTTCAGTGGTGTTGTATGTCATTGCCGTCGGATTCAGTGCCATGTTTAACCTCGGTTCTTTTGACAAGCTCTATATTGAATCCAATGTATCCCAGTATCTTGTTATCGGACGGGATCTCCAGCGAAGGTTGGAGTCCGGAATTCGATACGGCAAGAGTTTGAATCAGTTTATCGGTATAGATAAATACCTCTCAGAGGCGAAATCGGACATATTAAATCAGGTGACCCAGCGCCAACACACTGACACCAATCGAGAGTCGGCCTTAAAAGACAGTGATATCACCGTTTCGGTTGTCGCGCCGGACGGAACCATTCTTTACAGTGATAATAAGTATTTGCTGAACAAAAAACTCCCGAGGGAAGCAATAGACATTCAAATAAGATCATCTGAAAAGAAGAAGGCTAGAGGAAAACATAACTATGTAAAATACCAGAATACCTATATCGCCACGCTTCCGGTGATGGACAACCAGAATGCCCGGGTGGGTTCCGTGGTCATTTCGTTTGAAGAAAAGCAGATAAAGGCTTTTCTCGATAATTTGTACAGTGATAATCTCAAGCCCGTGATCTATATCTCCATCTCCGGTTTTCTGTTACTCATCGGATTGCTGCATGTGGTTATTCCTTCAAAAATAGGCACCCGGAGTTTTTCCAAGAAAAAATTCTGTCTGGTTATTTTTACCATCATCGCCTCGGTTCAAATTCTCACATCCGGATTGTCTACATATAAATTTAAGGACCATTTCCTCAAAGCCAACAAGGCAAACACATTGACCACAACCCGTTTATTGATGCGGGACATCGAACATCTACTAGGGCAGGGTGTTCGACTAAATCGTCTGTTTAATATGGATAAATATATCGGAACCGTAATTAACGCGGCGCCGGAGCTAAAGGACATCACGCTGTATGACAGGAACAGTCAGCCGCTTTATCGGGCCACCAAGACCCGAATGACCGATTTCCAGAATAACAAGGATTGTTATGATGAGTGGCTGGCAGCCACAAAATCGGAATACAATCCGGATTATCATGTAAAAACCGATCTCATATATCAGAATCAGTTCAGGGGATACCTGGCTGCAAATACTTCCAAAGAAATTCTATTCAAGAAAATAGCCGAAATCGGTGTGGACTCTCTAACCGTAATTGCCATTTCAATTCTCTTTTTTGTCGAACTGCTTATTCTGATATTTAAATATATCGAAAGGCAGGTAGAGAGTGGAAACGGCCCGGTAAAAGTTCATTATGGTGTCATGCGCCCCGCTGCCTTTTTATTTCTCTTTGGAATCGACATTTCCGTCTCATTCCTACCCCTTCACATGGAAAGTCTTTATGTTCCCATTTTAGGGCTGTCCCGAGACACCGTCATGGGGCTTCCCATCTCTGTTGAGTTTCTGTTTGTGGGAATCTCAATTCTCATCTCCGGTGTATGGCTGGACCGCAGGGGATGGCATGAACCGTTTATGGTGGGGCTTATTTTAGCCGGAGTCGGGGTACTCTATTCCTGGCTGGCGCCCGATGCGCTTCATTTCATCATTTCACGCGGTGTGGTCGGCCTCGGATACGGACTGTCGCTTATGGCATCTCAGGGCTTTGTCATCACGTTCAGCGATGCCAGAAGCAAAGCCCAGGGGCTGGCACATCTATTTGCCGGGATCTATGCCGGAAGTATATGCGGGGCTGCCACCGGTGGAATGTTGGCCGAACGAATCGGCTACAGCCCGGTATTTTTGGGCGGCGCCATCATCATGTTCTCCGTGATCATCTATACGCTGGTTTTCATGCGAAACGCCATAAAAAAGCCGGTCTATCAAACGGTGAAAGCCAAAGCGGCAGATTCTGTCATCAAAGGCAAGGAGATCTTCAACTTCCTAACCAACCGGACAGTCTTGAGTTTAATATTCTTAAGCAGTCTGCCTGCTGCAATAGCCGTAGTGGGTTTCCTCAACTACTTCAGCCCCATTTACTTAAATCGAATCGGGGCTTCACAATCCACTATCGGGCAGTTATTGATGATATACGGTATTTGCCTGATTTACTTCGGCCCTTTGATCAGCCGCTATGTGGATGCATCTAAAAACAAAAAGCTCTACATTTTCCTTGGGTGCACTTTGGGCAGTTTGGCGTTTCTAACGTTCCACATACTGGAGGGCATATTGGCCGCAGCCATAGCCATTCTTCTGTTGGGCATTTCTTCCAGCTTCGTTCTGGCATCTCAAAGCGCCTTTGCGCTCAAGCTTAAGGTTACCCAGGAGCTGGGTGAAGGAAAAGCCATCGGAATTTTCAGATCCACCAGCCGGGTGGGACAGATGTTGGGCCCGATTATTTTCAGCTCCATTATTGTGGCAACCAATATCAATCAAGGAATCACCTATTTAGGCATCGCATATCTTCTGACGGCACTCTTATTCCTCTTCCTGACCTATAAAGACCGAAAAACGGTGGTGATGGAAGATGCTTGATACCCTCAAAACAGACGAAGCCGGGCCTGATGTTACCCGCGGTTCTCTGATGGAACAGTATTTGGATATCGCCTGCGAACAGGCGCCGGTGATTTCTCAGATACTGGAACAATACGGCAGCCTTCCGCTTAAATCATTCCTTAAGGATCTTATCCCAAAGATCATCCGGCCCCTTCAACCTCGGGCCGATCTGGCGGAGGCGGTATTTGACTATGCCGCGCCACTTTTGGGCGCACCAGCGGCAAAAAAAGCATCCGACGACATTTTGAAATCACCGACAGTCCTTACCGCAAACCATCATGGGGTGGATTACTTCTCACAATCGGTCCAGGGAAGCCTTCTGTTTGCTTTAGCAAAGCAGCTCAGCGACCATTCCATAACCACCGTACCCATATTTTCATGCGGTAACATTCCGCTGGATAATCTGACCTATCCCTTGGGCCTCCTCTTATATCACGTATCCGATGAAGCCCTATCCGAGATACCGAAAAAGCTTCCCCTTTTTTCCAATAAGTATAGAAGGAAAATGGTAAGCGTGTCAGGCCCTTTTGACCGGGCCATGGTCCAGCGAGCAATGGGCCGCATCGACAAAATGATTGACGACCGGGAAATTTCCTCAACCCTTTCCGCCCCGTTGCATGATATTTTTGAAAACGACTACTGTTCGCCCTCTGTAATGGACTTAAAGAGCTACTCGGAACAATCGGTAGTACTCAACAATCGCTTATTTAAAAGGATGTTCGAGAATTCTGAAGAAGCACCGGACATCATCTACCTGGAGCTAGAAAAACTGGTTTATCTGCTTTTAAAAAAAGATCTGGATGATCCGGATAGTCTGGCAAACCGTATTCTGTTCCACCAACCGCTTCGGAATTCGGTCTTTGAGGCGCTGAATCAATCCAAGGCCTGCTGGGATATGGATAAGCTCAACAAGCGGTTGGATGCGGACCTGAAGGATCCGGAAGCGAAAAAAAGCGTCAAGGGCTGCGGTACTCTTTTTTTCTGGGGTATCAACAATGCCGGCCGGCGGGTTCCTTTATATCTCGAAAATGGTCATGCAGATCCGGGAACCCTGAAAGGATTGGACGATCGGGGTGAGTTGTTTGAACTTCCTTATACGCCTCAAACCATAACCGAAGCACTTAAAGAAAACCGTCTGCTGCCGTCTCTGTTTACCAGTTTTATGGTGCTTTCTTTTGCAAGGGGGGTTTCCTGTGTCGGAGGATACTATCAATGCGAGTATCTGCCGGAAATGCAGAAGAAACTCGTGCATGCGTTGCGTGAGCATCCGGAATATCACGGTTTCGCTGAACGGGTCGAAGAAGTGGAGACCCGGAGCTATCTATCCGGTATGCAAACCGTAATGAGTAAAATAGAAGATAACGCCCTTGTACCATCCGGCCCGGTTGAAATATTGGCCGGAGGCGGTTTATCCGAAAACGATATCGAACAAATTATCAGCCTCAATGTCCGAGACGCACATCTTGCATCTCTGACTGAAACCATTCCGGATGTCGCTCCCTGGACACTGCATGGATCGGACTGGAAAAAACACCTGGCTCAGGAAACCTTCCGAATGCTTTCTGATAAAATTGTGGTGAAATGATCAGTCTGCCGTCTTTTTATTCTCAATCGCTTTTCAATTTCACGCTAGTTACTTGGCGGTGTTTCAATCTCCTTAAAGATCTCATCGGCCGCCAGCATGATATCAACAGGAGGATCGAATCCGATCATTTCAGCGGTTTTCAAATTCAGCGCAATTTTCGGCGGTTCCTCAAAAAGCTGGGGAAGTTCTCGGGGTTTTGCTCCATTTAGAATTTTTGCGGTAATCTCCGCATGAAACTCACCAATGTACTTGAAACCGGCCTGTGAAAGACTGGCCAGAAATCCGTACTTGACCTCTTCGGATCCGGACTGTGAAAATGTCGGTATCTTATTGGAATTTGCGATTTCCACCAACGCCGGGATACTGCGATAGTTGACTCCCCCCTGTACTGTTACGTATATGGCGTCACTTTTCTCGATAAGTTCTTTAAACGCCGCTTTTACGCTTTCTTCCGCCAGTTTAGCATCGGCGACATCACTTTTGGTAAACGCACGGATAATTTCAAAACCCCGCTCTTTGGCAATTTTTTCCACCTTGTCCACAGCAGCATAGCTTCTTCCGGCTTCCGTGTCTTCATAGCAGATGCCCATTTTCTTAAACTTCACGAGGTCGTGAAACACCCTCACCTGACGTTCATAGCGGAAGGGATCGGTCTGAGCATGGACATGATCGTAACCGGAGTCTTCTACACTCTTGATGATCCCCGATGCTATGGGATCACTGGCGGAAACAACTTCCGTATAGGTGGAATGTTTGTCATTGGCGAGATCCTGACCGGCCCATGTACCCATGGCGATCATCAAGTCAATATCCTTTTTGGAATTCAGCCGTTTAATGACATCAGCAGCGGTCTTCTCCCTCAGCTTGTCATCCCAGTTGGCACTGTAATGAGCATCCTTGACAAACTCGATGTATTTGCTTTCGGCCTTGGTGGCCAGCCAGTCCCACAAATCTTTGGTCTGCTCTCCCTTTTGAGGCGGTATGGCTTCCTGTTTGATCCATCCCAATTTCATGAGCCCTTTAATGTTTTCGGAAAAAATCTTTTGATAGTCGATGTACTCACCGCCCTCATAGTAACCGACACGCCATTTTTTTCCTTGGTTGTCTTTTGGGGTGGTTGCAAAACCTGCGGCCATAACCGGCACATAGGCCATAATAATGAATACCACCACCCATGGAAATGCTTTTTCTAGGCGTTTCATTGAATAACCCTCCCTGTTGATATTTCAAAAATTTGACATCTTTTTGACGTTGTCTGATTTTTTGAACGTTTGGAAAAAATAATCAGCAATATCTGTGCCATGATCGTACGGTTTCCTGTCATCGGGTTTCAGTCTTAATATAAATTATACAACACACTGTTATTATTATTGTTCTATATTTAGATACTGCCAATTGATTGGACAGCGAGTGATAGGCTTGAGGTAAGATAAAATGTCAAAGATTTGACAATAGGAAAAGCATATCTACTACTAAGTGCCAGAATAGTAAAAAATATTATTTTTTTCTTGACATCTAGTAGTCACAGTCATATTGAACAAAATAACAGCTAAACCTGAAATTCCTGATTCACATCTTAATAAACATAATTTCATATAGTTACACAATCCGAACTGCGGTCGATAATCCTTTCTCCAATTGTGCTCTCTCTGACTCGTTCAAGCGGTTTTGCTCTTAAATTACGGACCGAAACGAGAGTCTTTGATCTGTAACCAGCCAAATGTGAGAGGTAGCGCTATGTTTGCTTCCAGACAGACTCATGGAGTAATTGGTGTTATAACCTTTCTATTTTTCATCTTCTCTTCCGCCCTATCCTTCGCCACCAGCGCTTCTATCACTGCATCCGGCAATGAAGGAGCGATCAGTGTCAATGCTAATGCGTCGTTTACGAGTTATGAATATTGCGTTGGTGAAGATCCTCCTGAATGCTGGACGGTCGATTGGGGTTTCCTAACCGTTTCTCTTTATCGCGAGAGTGACGGTTATACGATGGGTTTGGGGAGTGTTTCTGGAGAAGGTTCAGTGAGTTTTTCCACAATTCTGGATGGGGGCAGTATATCTCAGGGGACTTATTTATTAAGAGCCGTTGCCACAGATTCGGAAAGTGTTACGAGCACATCTAATGCCTCAATTACCATAGACAACACCCCCACAGTGACCGTAAGCAGCCCCGGATTGGTGGAAGGAGCTTTCACTATCGATGGAACCACCCAGTTCAAAGAGCGTGTTGATGGGTATGAAGGGATGGTCTACGTTTCTGCTTTAGGCACCTTTGGCGCCTATAAGAATTTTGAAGGCACAGATATCACTTGGAATTGGAATGATTTTCCCAACGCCGAACCACTGGATGCCGGCTCATACACTAACGGGGATTATACTGTCATAGCCAGAGCCAAAGCCTATAATGGGGCGTGGTCAGAAGATGCAATTGGTACATTAACTATAGATAACACACCCACGGTGAC
>DUZK01000116.1 GCA_013349495.1 Deltaproteobacteria bacterium | reverse complement strand
TGTCAGTCCATTTGCCTGCATGCGAATAATAAGGATGAACTATGCCGGCTCTGATTTTTCTTAAAATGGTCACCCCTGAGCCTAAAATGGCACAGGCCAAATTTTAGGCGGTGGATTTCGGGAACACCGGATCGGTTGACGAACACGACAAAATACCGTATGTGGTGTATTCCATTTGCTCTTTAAGGAGAATGATACAGGATGTTTCCCTCGATTTTGATAGTTGACGACGAACCTTCCATTCTTCAATCGCTCAGCGGTCTGTTATCGGATGAAGGTTTTGAGGTGATTACCGCCTCAAACGGCTACGAAGCGTTAAAAACCATAGACGATGAATCACCGGATTTGGTACTGCTGGACATCTGGATGCCGGGTATGGACGGAATTGAAACCCTCAAGGAAATAAAGAAAGGAAACCCCTTTATCCAGGTCATTATCATCACGGGTCACGGAACCATCGAAACGGCGGTAAAGGCCACAAAACTGGGTGCCTTCGATTTCATCGAAAAGCCGCTATCCATCGACAAGGTCATCGTGGCCATTAACAATTCCCTTAATTTCAGACGACTTGAAGAAGAAAACCGATACTTGCGGAAAAAGACCATCGAAAAACATACCATCACCGGCAACAGTCCCACCATATCAAAGGTCAAAGAACAGATTGCCATAGCCGCCCCTACCGACGCATGGGTTCTGATTACCGGTGAAAACGGTACCGGAAAAGAACTGGCTGCCCGCACCATTCATCAACTGAGTACCCGTGCGGATCAACCCTGGGTGGACGTGGACTGTGCGGCAATTCCTGAAGATCTAATCGAGAGTGAATTGTTCGGTCATGAAAAGGGCTCTTTTACAGGGGCCACCACCAAAAAACGTGGAAAATTTGAACTTGCAAATAAAGGAACCGTCTTTTTAGATGAAATCGGTGATATGAGCCTCGCGACCCAAGCGAAAATACTTCGAGTGCTTCAGGAGCAGAAATTTCAAAGGGTCGGTGGGAGCAGAGTATTGGATATGAATGCCAGGATCATTGCTGCAAGCAATAAGGATCTTGAAAACGAAATAGATAACGGCAACTTCAGAGAAGATCTTTACTACCGGCTCAATGTGATTCCCATCGAAATTCCACCTTTGAGAAACCGCAGGGAAGACATACTGCTTCTGGTGAGAACCTTTCTGGACGAAAACTCGGCTCATGATCAGGGCAAGACAAAAAGCATGGCGCCGGAAGGCATAGAATTGTTGCAGCGACATTCTTGGCCGGGAAACGTTCGAGAATTAAAAAACCTGATTGAACGGTTGGCGATAATGGTTATTGGAGACGTTATCCATGCCGCCGACATTCCCGGAACATACAACCCGGATACTGCGGAAGGGTATTCAGGCGAAGAGGCAGATCTCTTTTTGATTGATGAATTAAAAGCAGCTAAACAGGTATTTGAAAAAGAATTCATCAAAAGAAAGCTGCAGGAGCACAACAATAACATCACCCATACGGCCAAAGCCATCGGTGTAGGACGGAGTTATTTGCATAAAAAACTGAAAAATTAGGGCCATCCGAACGTCCCGGTTTTCTTCCTACTGAAATTCCACAATTGGACTCCGATCATGGGATTACGAATCATTGGCGGCCATCTCAAGGGGAAGCGTCTTCATCCGGTAACCGGCCGTATGATCCGCCCGACAGGCAACCGACAGCGGGAATCCATGTTCAACATTCTTTCCCATGAAGTCGGGGACGCCGTGGTTTTGGATCTTTTCGCAGGAACCGGCGTGCTGGGAATCGAAGCTCTGAGCCGCGGGGCAAAATTCGCGGTTTTTCTGGATCAATTCAAAGAGGCGGTTTCCGTCATTGAGCGGAATCTCAGATCGTGTAAACTCGAAGAAAAAGCAAAAATAATCCGATGGAACATCCGGTCCGGCTTATCCTGCCTGAAAACCGCTCCCCTTGAATTTGATTTGGTTTTTATGGATCCGCCTTACAATCGGGGAGATATCCGGCCTGCCTTGGAAAATCTTCATAAAACCGGACGCTTGAAAGCCGGAAGTACCATCGCCATCGAACACAGCTCCGGGGAGCCGATATCGGTCGATGAAACCGATTTCTGCCTGATCGATCAAAGGAGATATGGAAAAACCCTTGTTACGTTTTTGCGCTATATGGTATAGTCACCCTCCCTAAACCGGTAAATGAAGCGGTCGAGTCCTAAGCATATAGAACAAGTCCGTAACACAACGATTACCTTGGGAGCGGCAGTTTTCACCATTTCACATCAGAAAGGAAGGTTGGGTTTTTTATGCAGAGAATCGCCATATACCCCGGTTCATTTGACCCCGTCACCAACGGACATCTGGATATCATCAAACGCGGTCTCAAGCTTTTCGACCTGATCATTGTGGCCATCATGCATAATCCGGCCAAAGAGTCTCTTTTTACAGTAGAAGAACGAAGGGAAATGCTTGAAATCACCCTCAAAAGCTTTTCGAATATCGAAATAGATATCTTTTATGGACTCACTGTGGATTATGCGGCCGAGAAAAAAGCCGATGCCATTCTTCGGGGCATGCGGGCTGTTTCGGATTTCGAATACGAATTTCAACTGGCCCTGATGAACCGGCGATTAAACCGAGAAATTCAAACGGTTTTTCTGATGACCGGGCTGCGCTGGATTTTTACCAGCTCCTCCATCATTAAAGAAGCCGCCGGGTTTGGCGGCAATATCAATGGAATGGTACCGCCCATCGTCAATGAGCGGTTAAAGGAAAAATTGAATCCCAAAACGCCGCCCCCCTGATATGGACCTAATGAATCTATCCGTCTCAAAAAATGCCCGAATCGTATTAGAGAAACGCTATCTGAAAAAGGATCAAGACGGCAACGCGGTGGAAACCCCTGAAGCGTTGTTTTCGAGGGTTGCCAGGAGTATTGCCGAGGCAGATGCTTGCTTTGACCCAAAGGCTGACACTCAAAAGACAGAAAAAAAATTCCTAGCGCTTTTGGGCAAGATGCGGTTTCTGCCCAACTCTCCGACCCTGATGAATGCGGGCAGAAAACTTGGCCAGCTTGCAGCCTGCTTCGTACTCCCCATAGATGATGCCATGGACAGCATCTTTGATACGTTAAAGCATGCGGCAATCATTCATAAAACCGGCGGCGGCACCGGCTTTTCATTTTCCAGAATAAGACCGGAAAATGACGTGGTCCTCTCCACTGCGGGAATTTCAAGCGGCCCCATATCCTTTATGTCCGTTTTTGACGTGGCAACAGAAACCGTAAAACAGGGAGGCACCCGAAGAGGAGCAAACATGGGGGTGCTCCGGGTGGACCACCCGGATATTGAAGCGTTTATCACCGCTAAAACCGATCACAGCCGATTGAACAATTTTAATATTTCCGTGGCAATCACCCGTCGTTTCATGGACGCATTGGAGAATGACGCGGAATACGATTTGGTGAATCCCAGAACGGGAAAGTCGGTAAAAACCGTTCCAGCCGGCAAGATATTTAACGATATCGTCCATTCTGCATGGCAAAGCGGCGAGCCGGGTGTGATATTTATCGATCGTATCAATGAAAACAATCCGGTCCCTCAGCTGGGAGAGATCGAAGCAACGAATCCATGCGGCGAGCAACCGCTGTTGCCTTACGAATCCTGTACCTTGGGCTCCATCAATCTGTCCAAAATGGTCACTACAGACAACTTGAACGTGAACCGTCTGAAAAAGACCGTACACAATGCCGTCCACTTTCTGGACAACGTGGTTGAAGTGAATCGATATCCGCTCCCAATCATAGAAAAAATGAGCAAGGGGACACGAAAAATAGGCCTGGGCGTCATGGGCTTTGCCGACATGCTCATCAAGCTGGGAATACCCTATGATTCGGAGGAAGCGGTCTCCTGTGCCGAAACGACAATGGCCTTGATCTCAAAAGAATCCAAGGCGGCCTCCGCGTCCTTGGCTAAAAAACGGGGAAATTTTCCCTATTATAAGAAGAGCCGGTTTGATCATCCATCAACACCGGAAATGCGCAACGCCACCACAACCACCATCGCCCCAACCGGGACCATCAGTATTATTGCAGGAACCTCCAGCGGAATTGAACCCCTCTTTGCCGTGGTCCATGTTCGAAATGTGCTCGAAGGCAAGCAATTAACTGAAATTCATCCATTGTTTGTAAAGGCGGCGAAAAAGGAGGGCATTTATAATAAAGCTCTCGTGGATGAAATCGCAGAAAAAGGGTCGATTCAGGCCATAGAAGGAATCCCGGATCATATTAAACGGCTGTTTCGAACATCCCATGACATTTCATCAGAATGGCATATCAGAATCCAGGCCGCTTTCCAGAAATTCACGGACAACGCGGTTTCAAAAACCGTAAATTTTCCCACCGAAGCAACGGTGGAAGATGTGGAAAAAGCCTACCGCCTGGCCTACGAAATCGAGTGCAAGGGGGTGACAATATACCGATATGGAAGCCGGGACAAACAGGTACTCAACATCGGATCTGAAAAACAGCAAACCACGAAGATCTCCCCCAGGCCCCGTCCGGTTCGAACCCAAGGAACAACCGAACGCATCAGCACCGGTTGCGGGAGGCTTTATGTGACGGTCAACTCAGATGAACAGGGTATATGCGAAGTGTTTGCCCAGATGGGAAAGACCGGGGGGTGTCCATCTTCTCAGATCGAGGCGTCCGGCAGATTAATCTCACTGGCGCTGCGATCCGGGGTGAAGCCGGAAGCCATTATCCGGCAGATCATCGGTATCCGGTGTCCGTCACCCACCTGGCAGAATGGAAAAATGGTGCTTTCTTGTGCGGATGCCATCGCCCAAGTGCTGACAAATATTACAGATACGAATTTTGAAGATCAGGAGGCCATGATGGGTGTTTGTCCCGATTGCGGCAGTGTCATGTACCATGAGGAAGGTTGTCTGAACTGTCATGCCTGCGGATATTCAAAGTGCAGCTAGTTGAATAGAATCAACGATTCATCCGCGACTTTGCTCGGAAGAAGTGGCCCCTTCGGGTCAGCCGTTTTCTTTAATGAGTGATACTCGAAACTTGAAACTTGGGAAAGGTATTCTGTCAATTTGAAATAGATTCAATCCCTTCTTATCCAGTTTCAAGTTTCAAATTTCCAGTTTCTTTTATAATAAAACAGAAGCTCATTTAACAATCGACATCGTTTTATCGAGTTTACGTCACTAAGCGCCTAAAGGACAAGTTTTATCACCACAAAACCGGCGACTAAAAGCACGGTAAAGGCAACTACCAGAATATCAAAGTACTTGTCGATAAATTGTTGGATCTTCGGTCCAAAAATGTATATCAGGCCGCCGACCAGAAAAAACCGGGCAGATCTTGAAACAACGGAGGCAAGGATAAATACCGTAAAATTGATGTCAAAAGCGCCGGCGGTAATGGTGAAGACTTTATAAGGAATCGGCGTAAATCCGGCGATTCCGATAGCCCACGCATCATATGCCTGGTAAAGGGTTTGGATATAGACCATCTTTTCCGATAGACCGTAAAACTCTATGATCCGGTTCCCAATACCGGCCATAAACTGCCAACCGATCAAATATCCCAGGCAGCCGCCTAACACGGACCCGACAGAACAGATGAGGGAATAGAAGAGCGCTTTTCCCGGAATCGCCACCGCCAGTGCGATCAACAGGATGTCCGGGGGGATTGGGAAAAAGGAGGATTCACAAAAAGCGAGAAGGAAAAGCGCCCAGCTTCCATAGGGAGTTTCAGCCCAATGAAGTACCCAATCATAGAGTCGACGAAGCATCTGCTATTCTCCCCACCCCTGTTCGCCGACCAGCTTCACAAATCGGCATCCACCCAAATTCATCTTTCGTACACGACCCGACTCATCCTTGAAGATTTTGATTAGATCCTGTGAATACTGATTCCCCACCGGAACCACCATTCGTCCGCCCAAGCCGAGCTGCTGGACAAGGGTATCCGGAATGTCCGGGGCTCCTGCGGTCACAATAATCGCATCAAATGGACTTTCTGAAGACCATCCCATGGATCCATCCGAATACTTGGTGATAATATTGTGGTAGTGCAGTTGATCGAAAAGTTTTCTGGCTTTGAAATATAAGGTTCGAATCCGCTCAACGGTATATACACGGTAAGCAATCTCCGCCAAAATGGCCGCCTGATATCCCGATCCGGTCCCGATTTCAAGAACGCGATCTTCCGCTTTGATCTCCAATGCTTGGGTCATTTCCGCCACGATATAAGGCTGAGAGATGGTCTGCTGCTCTCCGATGGGCAGCGGAAAATCACCATAGGCCTGATCCCGCAATGCCTCGCTGACGAATACATGCCGGGGAACTTTTCTGAGAGCGGAGAGAACTTTGGGGTCTGAAACACCACGGGATTCGATTTGTTTTAAGACCATTTCTTGCCGCTGTCGCTCAAATTTCAGGGAGTCTGCCAACATGAAAAATGTCTATCAAATGGGCTTTTTAAGGTCAAGGATTTCGACAGTATCAGGACTTTCGCGCATCCATATTCGGCGTGTGGATAAAAGAGAACCATTAAATCTTGTAAATGATCCGTTTATCCGTGACGATAATATCCACGTGTTTATCGTGGGACTCCATGGGAATCTGAGAAATGATCTGCTCCTCCATGGAAAGCGCAACCTTTCGCGTGGTGATGGGCAGTTTTGGAATAAGGCGATCATAGAAACCGCTTCCGGACCCTATTCTGGCGCCCTTTTCGTCAAAAACGATTCCGGGGATGATGGCAATATCGATACAATCGATGGGTACTTTCTTACATTGTTGACCGTCCGGTTCCATTACCCCCCTGGGGCCGGATATGAGACTCGATTTCAGGTCGTCCACCTTCAACAGTTTCATTTTAAAATGCTTCATTTCAAAGGCCGGTAAGACAACGATCTTGCCATATTCAAACGACCGCTTCAGAATCTCCCGGGTTCCCACTTCATGTTTCGTGCTCACATAAAGCAGGGTGATGTTGGCTTCAAGAAAATTGGCAAATTCGAACAGTCGGTTTTCAATGGCTTTGGTTCTCTCTGCCACCACCGCTTCGGGCATTCCCTCAAGGGTTTTGATCAAGTCTTTTCGGATTTCTCGTTTCTTTTCTTGAATCTCTTCCATACCGGCTCTCCACTTCATAGAGTGATGGTCCTATATACTGAAACCTGGAACAATGTCAACTCACAATAATCATTGACTAAAATGTCACTGATTGATAAATTTTTCTAAACTTAATCCTGTGTTGGCAATTAATTGGAATAGGTTGTAGAATTTCCGAGGCGTTTAATTATCCTTCAAATAATAGGAATTGTTATGCTGGAAATCAAGTTTGTAAGACAAAATTTATCGGCCGTAAAGAAGGCCTTTAAAAACCGTGGAGAAAAAGTCGATCTGGACACCTTGTTGGCCTGTGACGAAAGCCGCAGAGCCCGGCTTCTTGAGGTTGAGGAGCTAAGACACCGTCGTAATACGGTCTCCGATGAGATTGCCGGGTTAAAAAAATCAGGAGAAAACGCAGACGCCCTGGTGGCAGAGATGAGAAAGGTCTCGGAAAAAATTAAATCGCTGGAAAAAATCCTCTCAGAAGACGAAAATACCATTCAAACCATTTTAATGGGTCTGCCAAACATTCCAAACCAATCGGTTCCGGTGGGCAAGGACGAAACCGAAAATTCCCTTATTAAAAAAGTCGGCGATCCGCCCCAATTTAACTTTGAACCGAAACCGCACTGGGATATCGGAGAGAATTTAGGAATTTTGGATTTTAATCGAGCCGCTAAACTTACGGGTGCCAGATTTCCATTATATTTCGGAGCCGGTGCACGGCTGGAACGGGCATTGATCAATTTCATGCTCGACATTCATACACGGGAACATGGATATACGGAGACCCTCCCGCCTTTCATGGTCAATCGGCAGACCATCACCCATACCGGACAGCTTCCCAAGTTTGAGGAAGATCTTTTTAAACTGGAGGGCTGGGAATATTTCATGATTCCCACCGCAGAAGTACCCGTAACCAATATCCACCAGGGCGAGACCTTAGAAGAAGATCAACTGCCCATCCGATACACGGCGTTTACCCCCTGTTTTCGATCTGAAGCCGGTTCATACGGAAAAGACACCCGGGGACTGATTCGCCAACATCAATTCAACAAGGTCGAGCTGGTAAAGTTTGCCAGCCCTGAAACGTCCTATGGTGAACTGGAAGGACTGTTGAAAGATGCCGAAACTGTCCTTCAGCGCCTGGAATTGCCCTATCAGGTCATCGAATTGTGCACCGGGGATCTCGGTTTTGCCGCGGCAAAAACGTACGATCTTGAAATCTGGATGCCGGCGCAGTCGGCTTATCGGGAAATATCTTCCTGCAGCAATTGCGAAGATTTTCAATCCAGACGCGCAAACATCCGATTTCGAAGAAAGGGCAAAAAGGGCACTCAGCTGGTTCACACACTGAACGGTTCAGGGGTTGCCGTCGGGCGGGCGTTTGCCGCCTTGCTTGAAAACTTCCAGCAGGAAGACGGCTCTGTTGTCATTCCCGAGGCATTACGACCATATATGGAAGGATTGGAAAGAATTAACCGATGAAGCTAACGAACATTCCCGACCATATTCGGGATAAAATCACTCCCACGCCGGGGGGAAATCTGGTCTATCGGTGCTTGAGCTGCAATGAAGCCTTCGGTATTCATGAGCTTTTATACACCTGCCCCGCATGCGGACAAGTGCTTTTGATATATGATGAAACCTTCGACCGGCTGAAGCAGATTTCTGCGGCTCACTGGCACGAGATTTTTGATTATCGCAAGATGCTTCGCCATCCGAGCCTGAAGGGTATTTTCCGGTATCAAGAGTTTATCGCTCCGGTCATTCCCATGGATGCAGTTGTGTACCTGGGAGAAGGCAACACCCCCGTGGTGGAAGGGAATGATTTCTTGAAGGAAAAAGCCGGCGTTCGTTTTTTTTTCAAGAATGAAGGTCAAAATCCCAGCGCCTCCTTTAAAGATCGGGGAATGGCCAGCGCGTTCAGTTATATCCATTATTTGCTTCAAACCGAAAAGATTTCCGATGTGATTACCGTCTGCGCCTCCACAGGCGATACTTCTGCTGCTGCCGCGCTGTATGCGTCTTATCTGTTTCCCCGGGTGAAATCCGCGGTGCTGCTTCCTCACAAAAAAGTCACCCCCCAGCAGCTTTCTCAGCCCCTTGGCAGTGGCGCAACCGTGTTTGAAATTCCCGGGGTATTTGACGATTGCATGAAAGTGGTGGAAGCCCTGGCTGATAATTATACGGTCGCGCTCCTCAACTCAAAAAACGCGTGGCGGGTTTTGGGCCAGGAATCCTACTCCTATGAAATTGCCCAGGACTTTGAATATGAGATGGCCGACAAGGTTGTGGTGGTGCCGGTGGGCAATGCCGGCAACATCACTGCCGTAATGAACGGATTTCTTAAATTCCATGAAATCGGCATTACTGATGCCCTGCCCAAGATTGTCGGCGTTCAATCAATTCATGCAAACCCGGTGTACCGATACTACCTGGAATCCGATAAAACAAAACGTCGCTTTGCTCCAATAACGGTGAAGCCGAGCGTTGCCCAGGCAGCCATGATCGGCAATCCGGTCTCCATGCCGAGGGTGATTCACCTGGTGGATCGATATAACGAGGCGGCAGGGCAGGAAAGGGTGTTCTTTGTCCAAGTCACGGAACAGGACATTATGGATTGGGAACTTTTGGCCAACCGGAACGGACATATCGCTTGTCCGCACGGCGGAGAATCGCTGGCTGGAATGGTCACGGCCCTTAAGCTTGGATATATTGAAAACCACGAGACCGCCATTCTCGACTCAACGGCCCATGTTCTCAAATTTATCGGTTTTCAGGATATGTATTTTGAAAATAGGATGCCCCCGGAATTCAAAATCGAACCGAATCCGGATTTGATAAACTCCCCCATATATATTCACCCCAAGGATCTGGAAGCGGTTCCCTCGCCCGGAGATCCGATAACCGGTGAGGCGTTTGACCGGTTTGTCAAACGGGTATCCGAAGAAATTGCATCTTTTATGAATCTAAAAAAGGCATAGTCGTATGAAGCCACGTATGGTTCTGATAATATTCAGCATTGTGATGTTTCAGCTGCTCGGAAGTTTCATTCAACCGGCGCCGGCGGCCATATTATATAAAAGCTACATTGTCCGGCAGGATCAGGGCAAAGATATTCTCTGCGATCCGTATGTCGTCCAGAAAGACGACTATGTCACCAAACTCCTGAACCAGAGGGGAGATATCGCCGCAAAGGATTTTCCGAAATTTCTCGAAATATTTAGCCGCCTCAACTCCCATATAACAGATCCGAACCAGATCCGGCCCGGACAGCATCTTTTTATTCCGCTAAAGATTTTGGGCACAAACGATTTGCCCGGTCAACACACCGGAATCGTGACCATCCCCTTTGTGACCATTTCGAATCTCACGGATTATATCAAACAATATGCCATAGAGCACCGGGTGGATCGGGGAGAATTCATTTCTCGGTTAATCTCCAAAACCTTTGGAAATTACGGAACAACAACCTATAAACAGGGCATCACACTTTTCAAGCTGCTCAATCCGAGCGTAACCGATCTAAACCTGATTTATCCTGGACAAATGCTGACGCTTCCGGATCCGCTGATTCGAAACCAAACATGGTACCCGTCCTTGTTCGACGCTGCCGGGAGTATTTTGGAAGATGCGGATGCCTCTATGATATCTCAGGGTTCTGGCAAGCCCAAAAAGACATCTTCTCCATTGGGAAGGATTGCAACAATTCTTAACGGGAAACTCTACGAAAAAGGCGCCTACCATTTTCCACGAAAAAACGGGGAAATTTACAAGCTGGATCTATCTGAAAACAATATGCTGGAACTCCGAGACGACATCCGTGTTCTTTTTATATCAGATGCGATCGACCCTTCCGATTTAAGCCTGATCCGCTCATATTGGGAAGATATCAAGATCGTCACAACACAAAACCATTCGAATCTTGAAGATATTATCAACCGCACATTTTCGACGGTAGTGGGAACTACGAAAAGGGAGATCGGTTTAGAGGATAACGGAATTAAATTGGATGTTCGGGCTCAATGGATTTTGGATATTCCGTCTCCAGAAAATCTTTCCAAAAAATACCGATGCATCAGTTTAATAAAAAACCGGGGTGAAAAAACCCCCGAATCAATAAAACAGTATCTTAAGCGAAAGGGCATCGTTGTTGAAGAGATCGATCTGTCCAATGAAGCGGCAGAGAATCGGGGTGAATCCGCCGATACCAAAGAGACACCGGTAGATCAAGCCGTAACCGTTGCGACCAAAGATCCTCAAATCATCGTGAGACAAATGTTAAAAGCTTTGGATATCCGTTATTCTGAAAATGTCACCATCACCTTTCCGTATGTGGGGATACAGGTTTCCGCCCAATCGAATCTGATTTCCACCCCGGATGGAAAGGAGCTGTTTGTCGATTTTGAAAACCTTTACGGGGATGCCATTCAATCCATTAAAAAGACGGGTTTTAATATCATACAGGTTAAAAGAAAGGATTCTGCAACAGAAATTATAGAAAAACTGCTGGCCGCTTTGAAGAATTCCTACACGCTCGATCCCATATTTTATGCGGCCAAGCGGCCATCCGATTATAATACGACCGTAAAAATACCCGGTTATCTCATTGAAAGAGAAGCGCCCAATAAAACACTGCTTTCAGGAGCGCCGCTGGACGCTGAACTCATCTCATTTTTGAATGCGCAAAATATAAACGTCATGGTTTTTCATTCGACATAACAGATAAAGGGCACAATTTCGCAATCTCAGATTTGTTTCATCTCTTCTTTTCTATTCTCTCTATTTCCTTTGAAGCTTCCGCAGCAAGCGGTGTGTTCGGAACCAATTCGATGACCTTTTTAAAGTTTTCAACGGCTTCCGGAATTCTTTCCATTGCAAGATACGTTTTTCCCAAACCATAATAAGTTACAGAATACTTCGGATTTAATTTAAGCGCTTTTCGATAAAAATTTTCTGATTCTTGATAGTTTTGTAGTTTATAGTGCGCCCAACCTATATTTGTAAGAGGTTTGTATGGGGTAGGGTAGAGGAAATCTTTTGTTGCTTCCTTATAGTATTTAATTGCAATATGCCACTCCTTTTTATTTGAATAAGCAGCTCCCAAATTATTCATTGCATCAGAAAAATCTGGTTTTATCTTCAGTGCCTTATTAAAATGCTCGATGGCAAGGTCATTCTTACCAATATTCATATATGCATAACCCAGCGCATTTTGAAGTGTTTCATCCTCCCCATAATATTGTTGCGCTTTGAGAAGTGACTTCACTGCGGCAGTGTGGTCACCCTCATTAATATACAGAATGCCGAGCCTTAGTGTATCTTTCATTTTCTTTTTTCGGACTTCCGGGTTTTCCA
>DUZK01000115.1 GCA_013349495.1 Deltaproteobacteria bacterium | reverse complement strand
GCGATTTTAGCAAAATCGATCATTAAACGCAATCTCATCCGGAAAGGCAGTAAAATGAAAGGAATTGTTCTGGCAGGCGGCTCGGGCACCAGGCTTTATCCCCTGACCAGGGTCGTCAGCAAGCAAATATTACCCATTTATGACAAGCCCATGATCTACTATCCGCTGTCCGTGCTATTCTTGGCCGGAATCCGTGAAATCCTTATCATTTCGACTCCCCATGATCTGCCACTTTTTGAACAGCTGCTTGAGGACGGATCCCAATGGGGGATTTCTTTTGAATATGCAGAGCAGCCCCATCCCGGAGGACTGGCACAGGCATTTATCATCGGGCGTGAATTCGTGGGAAACGGTTCTGTCTGCATGGTTTTGGGGGATAACATCTTCTATGCTTATGCGTTTTCCGAGAGACTGAATCGTGCCAGAGAAAGGAACAACGGGGCCACCATATTCGGATATTGGGTCAAGGATCCACAGCGCTATGGTGTCGTTACATTCGACAAGGAAGGTCAAGCGATCCGTATTGAGGAAAAACCGAAAGCTCCGAAATCGAACTATGCGGTGACCGGACTATATTTCTACGATAATCAGGTGCTGGATATTGCCGCCAACCTGAAACCCTCTGCCAGGGGAGAGCTCGAAATAACGGATGTGAACACGACTTATTTAAATATGGGTAAGCTTCACGTGGAAAAACTCGGCCGTGGGACAGCGTGGCTGGATACCGGTACCCACGAATCTTTGATGCAGGCTTCAAAATTTATTGAGGTGATCGAAGAGCGCCAGGGATTGAAAATAGCATGTCTCGAAGAGATCGCCTATCGGATGGGGTACATCGATGCTGAGCAAGTAAAGAAACTCGCCCAGCCGTTGATTCAGAACAGTTATGGACAGTATCTATTGGATATGTTGCAGTATGATGGTGAATTATCATGAGGGTTTTGCCGACCGATTTGGAAGGAGTATACATCATAGAACCGGCTGTTTTTGGAGATCATCGGGGATTCTTCATGGAAACCCACAACCAACGACGGTACCGGGACAGTAATATCGACAGAACGTTTGTTCAAGACAATATATCCTATTCCAGCCGAAACACCCTGAGAGGATTGCATTATCAGCTGCCGCAGTCTCAGGCGAAACTGGTACAGGTCATAACAGGAGAGATATATGATGTGGCCGTGGATATTCGGAAGGGGTCTCCCACTTTCGGCAAATGGGTCGGGGTTCTTTTGTCAGAGGAAAATCATCGTCAGATTCTTGTGAGTGAAGGATTTGCACACGGATTCTGCGTGTTAAGCGAAACCGCTCATGTATTATACAAATGCACCGATTTTTACTCTCCGGAAAATGAAAAGGGCGTCTTATGGTCGGACCCGGATCTGTCCATTGACTGGCCCATCAGAGAGCCCGTTCTATCTGCAAAAGATGAAAAATATCCCTGCCTGTCTGAAATCCCATCAGAACACCTATTCAAATTTGAAAGTCAATCATGAAGGCGCTTATTACCGGAACAACCGGGCAACTCGGTTTTGAATTAATCCGGCAGGTTGTCGACTATTCATTCGAAGCAGTTCCGATATCTGAAGATGAACTCGATATCACGGATTTTGATCGGGTCAAAAAAACCTTCCAAAGGGTCAAGCCGGATCTTGTCATTAACCCTGCGGCCTATACCAATGTCGATCAGGCTGAATCGGAACCGGAAGCAGCTTTTCGGGTCAACAGGGATGGGGCTGAAAATCTGGCCAGGATCTGTATCGATCATGATATCCCACTGATTCACGTTTCAACTGATTACGTATTTGACGGCAAGAAAAACGAACCGTATGTGGAAGATGATCAGGTACTGCCGCTGGGAATATACGGCAAAAGCAAAGCGGCCGGCGAGCAGGTGATCGAATCACTCCTGCCCATGCATATTATCATCCGGACGTCATGGCTGTACGGTGTTTACGGACATAATTTCGTTAAGACCATGATTCGGTTGGGAAAGGAACGGCAGGAGCTATCCGTGGTTTCCGATCAGTTCGGGTGTCCCACCAGCGCAACGGATCTTGCAGAAGCTATTTTATCCGTTACCGAGCAGCTTTTCAAAGCATCCGAACCCGCCTGGGGAACCTATCATTACTGCGGCAAAGGGATTACGAGCTGGCACCGGTTTGCGGAGACTATCTTCGAGGTGGTCGGCCGGATTCAACCCGTCAAACCACCGGCAGTCCGACCCATCCCGACTTCAGAATATCCGACTCAGGTCGAAAGACCGGCTTATGCTGCATTGTGTTGTGATCGAATCAGACACAGTTTTGGAGTAAAGCAGAAACCCTGGCAGCAGAGCCTGGAGGAAGTTATTAAACGGATTTTTGCCGAAGAAACGCTTTAATCCGAAACTCTCACGGAATCATGATCTGCGTTAATCTGCGTCCGATTCAAACGAAATGACACAAATAGATAAAAAAATCGAACTCCTTGCACCGGTCGGAAATTTTGAAAAGCTCGAAATTGCCGTCCACTATGGCGCGGATGCCGTTTATCTGGGTGGTAAGGAGTTCAGCCTGAGAAATTTTTCAGGTAATTTCACCCTGGCCGAGCTGGAAAAAGCCCTCGGATTCGCCCATACTCACGGCGTAAAAGTCTATCTGACCTGCAACGTTTTTCTTAGAAACTCGGAACAGACAGCTGTTGCCGATTATCTTCAATCCGTGGGAGACTTGGGCATCGATGCCGTCATTATTTCAGATCCGGGAATCATTGCGACTGCGCGGAAACGGATTCCGAACATCCCGATTCATCTGAGCACGCAGGCCAATACCACCAACCTGAACAGCGCATTATTCTGGCAGAATTTCGGGGTTAAACGAATCAATGCGGCAAGAGAACTTTCGCTGGATGAAATCAGGGAAATCGCTGAAGCCGGGGAGATTGAAGTTGAGGCTTTCGTGCATGGCGCCATGTGCGTTGCATACTCGGGGCGATGCCTGCTCAGCGGGTTTATGACAGGTCGGGAAAGCAACCGCGGGATGTGCACCCATCCGTGCCGGTGGAATTATGCGGTAGTGGAGGAAACTCGCCCCGGTGAATATTATCCCATCACAGAAGATGACCGAGGATCCTACATTTTCAATTCCCGGGATCTGTGTATGATCAACCACATTCCTGAACTGATAACTTCCGGTATTTTTTCTTTAAAAATAGAAGGACGAATGAAGGGGATCAATTATGTGGCTTCTGCTGTAAAGGTATACCGAGAAGCCATCGATACTTTTTATGAAAAGCCGGAAGGATACTCGGTGGAAGATTACTGGATCCATGAGCTTTCAAATATAAGCTCAAGGGGATTAAGTACCGGTTTTTATTTCGGAGACCCGGATCAGATCCTTCCCAATTTCGAAAATCAGATGCAACAAAGTCAGTATCGACTGGCGGGTAAGGTGTTGGAAGCCGGCGACTCCTCACTCACCCGTGTGGAAGTAAGAAACAAAGTATTTAAAGGGGATCGGGTTAATATTATCGGTGCGTCCGGCCCACCCCGCCCCGATGTTATAAAAGAGATCATCGATGGTACCGGGCGGTCGGTTCCATATGCGCAGCCGGGCAGCATGGTCCATATGGTTTTCGATACCGATTGCTCACCTCTGGATTTGATCCGGCGGATCGAGACCGATCCCCAGGATTCTTGACAAATATGATGCCGGAGGACAGGAAAATAAAAGGACTCGTCGTAGCCGCCACAAAAAGCGGAAGCGGTAAAACAACCGTAACCCTGGGATTGCTTTCCGCTTTGGCCATGAGGGGATACACGGTCGCACCGTTTAAGGTGGGGCCCGACTTCATCGATCCCGGGCATCATTCAATGATAACCGGAGGGACTTGCCGTAATCTGGATGGGTGGATGCTTTCCAAGGAGACCAACCTCAATTGTTTTGAGTCAAATTCTTACCGGGCTGATATTGCGGTTGTTGAAGGCGTGATGGGTCTTTTCGACGGGTATGACGGAAAAAGCGAAGCCGGTTCAACCGCTCAGATGGCAAAATGGCTCAATCTACCGGTCCTCTTGATTGTCGATGCAAAGAGCATGGCCCGCAGCGCCGCAGCCCTTGTGCAGGGCTTTGAAGGCTTCGATCCGGACCTTAAGCTCGCGGGTGTGGTTTTCAATAATATCGGCAGCAGCAGGCACCTTGAATACCTGAGAGAGGCCCTGGAGAGCACGGTGAAGACACCCTGTTTGGGCGGTATCGTTAATCATCCGGATGTTTCAATTCCGGAGCGTCACTTGGGATTGTATACCCAAGAAGACCACCAGATGAGCAGCGGAACAAAATCCAGTCTGGCATCGCTTATAGAAGAGAACATCGATGTTGAATCGTTGATCCGTTCTCTGCCTGAAGTTCGGATACCGGCTCTTTCAGAAAAACCCGAATCACGACTGAATGGGGAAAACGTCAGAATAGGGGTGGCAAAGGATAATGCGTTTTGTTTCTATTATGCCGACAACTTTGATCTTCTTGAAGAAAACGGTGCGGATCTTGTGTTCTTTTCACCAATAAAAGACGAGAAACTGCCTGAAGATCTTGACGGGCTCTATATGGGAGGCGGCTATCCCGAGCTTTTTGCAAAGCAGCTATCCGACAACCGGAGTGTCCTGGAACAAATACGCGAACAAAGCCGGAAAGGACTTCCCGTCTATGCCGAATGCGGCGGGTTTATGTATCTGAGCGAGGCATTGATTGACACAGACGGAAGGCGGTTTCCCATGGCGGGGATATTCCCGCTGGAGACCCGGATGCATACCCGCTTAAAGGCACTCGGTTACCGCGAAATTACGCTGCTGAATGATACGGTTATCGGAAATCAAGGATTTAAGATAAGGGGGCATGAATTCCATTATTCCGAGCTCTGCTCAAATCCGGATGAGATTAAAACCGCGTACCGGGTGTCAACCCGTGCCGGTTTAAAGCGGGAAACCGAAGGGTTTCAGATCGACCGGTGTCTCGGAAGCTATATTCATCTCCATTTCGGAAGCTGCCCGGAGGCTGCCCGGAAAATTGTAGATAACTGCAGGAAATACCGGTACGAAAGGACAGGACGGCAATGAAACCGAATGACATTGAATCGTTGAGCTTTAAGATTATCGATGGGGAAGCCGGAACACACGATTTCACCCCGGAGCAGTGGCAGATCGTCCGGCGGATGATACACACGACCGCTGATTTTGAATACATGAAAACCGTCAGGTTTCATCCCGGATCGGTCACGGCCGGTATCGATGCCATTCGAAACGGAAAAACGATTATCACCGATACCAATATGGCAAGGGTCGGTATTCGAAAGGGAGAACTTAATCGGTTCCGCGTGTCTGTTGAATGTTTGATCGATAAACCGGAAGTCGCCCGGGCGGCCAAGGATCAGGGAACCACCCGGGCAAAGGCCGCAGTGGATGCAGCGCTTGATCTGATGGATGGCGGCATTTATGTGGTGGGAAATGCTCCAACTGCGCTTCTGCAAATCATAGAACTGGTTCGGAGTAATAAGGCGCAGCCGGCGCTGATTGTCGGACTGCCCGTCGGTTTTGTTAATGCTGCTGAATCAAAAGAGGAACTCGTAAAGATCGATATCCCTTATATTTCGAATATCGGGCGTAAGGGCGGCTCCAATGTGGCGGCCGGCGTCATTAATGCATTGGCGATTATGGCAGCCAGTCAAAGTTGATAGTGTATAAGTTTCATTTTTTGGACGCGGATGAACGCAGATGAACGCGGATCATAAAGATTTTGAATTCTATAAATGATAATATTATCTGCGTATATCCGCGAAAATCTGCGTCCTAATTAACTTGAGTAAGCGTATATGAAAAAAAAGCTCAGAACCGGTTTCACCACCGGAACCGCCGCGGCTGCCGCAGCCAAAGGAGCGCTTCTATGTATTGTTGAAGAAAAAGCGCCCGAGCGTGTCGAAATTGAGCTATTAACCGGAGATCCGATACTTATCCCGATTGCGCATTGTGTGATGGAGCAGCCGAATACGGCAAGATGCACGGTGATTAAAGATGCGGGAGATGACCCGGACATCACCCATGGCGCCGAAATCGGAGCCCGGGTGATCGTTCATGAAAAAAACGGAGGAACAAATTCAGTTGAGATAACCGGGGGAGAAGGGGTGGGGGTTGTCACCAAGCCCGGTCTTGAAGTTTCTCCCGGGGAACCGGCCATTAATTCGGGACCCCGAAAAATGATTACCCGATCGGTTCTATCGGTGTTGAATGAATTCGGAAAATCGGCACAGGTACGTGTTGAGGTTTATGTGCCAAAGGGAGAAGAGCTGACCAAAAAGACGCTGAATGAACGGCTGGGAATCATGGGCGGAATATCTATTTTAGGGACAACCGGGATTGTTCGACCGATGTCCCATGAAGCGTACACCGCCACCATCGAATCCGCCCTGTCCGTGGCCGAAGCCATGAACAATGATCGGGTTGTTTTAACCACAGGACGCCGCAGCGAGCGGTATGCACAAATTGTCTGGCCGGATTTGCCGGAAGAATCGTTCATTCAAATCGGCGACTACTTCGAATTTTCTCTCCGGGAAGCGTCGCAGAAGAGAATTAGCAGCATTATCATTGCAGCATTTTTCGGCAAAGCGGTGAAAATGGCACAGGGGATTCCCTGCACCCATGCTGCAAAATCCAAGTTAACCCTGACACGCCTGGCAGATTGGGCAGGCATAGAAGTAAACGATTTTTCGCTGACAGAAAATATTTTAAACGCCAACACCGCCCGGCATGCCTTTGATTTTATTTACGGCGGATACCCGGAATTGATTGCTTTTGTGGGGAAAGAGATGATTAATTCCGCTAAATCATTTATAAAAAGAAAGGATATGCATATAAGGAGTGTCATATTCGACTACGAGGGAAAGATGGCCTTCGATTCGGATGAAAGGAAAAAGGATAGCATAGAAAATCCATAAAAGTTGGATGCAGATAAACGCAGATTATTTTTATCTGATTCTTGATACTTGATACTCGATACTTGATGTTGGATGTGCGATATAAAAAAGGACCTCATTGGATAACACAAATCAAGAGATACATACCGCTTTTAAAATATCCAGTATCGAGTATCCAGTATCCAGTATCGATTCCTAAATATTAGCGTCCGATTTAAAACAGAAATCAATGATAACATGAAACCCGTACACGTAATCGGCATAGGACTCTCCCCCAGAGACTTGACCCAGGCACATCTGGATATAATCGAGTCGGCAGATATTCTGGTCGGGGGAAAACGACATCTGGAATATTTCAAGGATTCCTCGGCGGAAAAGAAAGAGATCACGAAAAATATTACCGGTGCCATCGATTTCATAAAGGACCGAATGGGGGAGAGCGCCATCGTGGTGATAGCATCCGGAGATCCGCTATTTTACGGTATCGGAAGCCTTCTGGCCAAATTCCTGGGACCCGACAATGTTGTCATCCATCCGAATATATCAGCAATATCCGGCGCCTTTTCACGGATCAAAGAATCCTGGAACGATGCTTATGTCGTCAGCCTGCATGGCAGAGATTCTGAAACCGATCTTTTGTGTGCAGTGAAAAACAGAGATAAGATTGCGGTTTATACGGATCCTGTTCGTAATCCGGTATGGGTGGCAAATTTACTGCTCGAAAGGGGATATGAAGAATTTAAGATGTGTGTACTGGAGCGGATGGGCGATCCTGATGAGCGGGTATCATGGTTGTCTCTTTCCGATGCATCCAAACATATCTTTAACGAACCGAACGTGCTCATTTTAAAACGCATACCTTCAGAGACCGGACCTGCTGATACGGCGGTTATCCTGGGTGCTCCGGATGAACAATACGACCACCGGAGAGGGCTGATCACCAAATCGGAAATACGCGCTGTGACACTCTCGAAACTGCAACTCTTGCCCCACCACATTCTTTGGGATTTGGGCGCCGGCAGCGGTTCAGTTTCCATCGAAGCGTCCGTATTCTTGAGGAAGGGGCGGATCTATGCCGTAGAAAAAGATCCGGAACGGATCAAGCAGATAGAAATCAATCGTTCACGGTTCGGGGTCTTAAATCTTCACATTCATCAATCCGTACTTCCCCGGGGCCTGGAAAAGCTTCCCGCCCCGGATCGCGTGTTCATCGGGGGAGGGGGCAGAGACATCCATGAGATAATCCGGATATCTTATGAATCGCTCAAACCTGACGGCCGCATGGTGGTGAATACCGTTGTTTTGGAAAATTTTGAAACAGCCAGAAAACTGTTTGAAGAGATCGGTTTGCAAACCGATATGGTACAAATCCAGGTGAATCGGAGCCGGAAAATGCCTAAGGGAAAACGGTTCGAGGCACAGAATCCGGTTTGGATTATTTCCGGTCAAAAGGGGAAACCATGAGCGAGGAGAGATATCCTGTCATATTTGTCGGTGCCGGACCCGGCGATCCTGATTTGATCACTTTAAAAGGGCAGAGGGCCGTAAAAGAGGCGGATCGGATTATCTATGCCGGATCTCTGGTACCCGAGGCATTGCTGAAATGGGCGAATCCGGAAGCTGAGAAATTCAACAGTGCTTCCATGGATCTAAAGGAAATTGTGGATTCGATGGTCGAAGCCTTCAATGAAAGCAAAAGGGTTGTCCGGCTTCATACCGGTGATCCGAGCCTCTATGGAGCGATCTTTGAGCAGATGCTGGAACTGGATGAACGATCGATCCCCTATCAAGTCGTTCCCGGGGTTACAGCCGCCTTTGCCGCAGCCGCTTCCATGAAACTGGAATACACACTTCCGGAAATCACTCAGACGCTGATTATTACCCGAATCGCCGGGCGAACACCGGTTCCGGAAGCCGAATCCCTGGCATCACTTGCAAGCCACCAGGCGTCCATGGTTATCTATTTGAGTATTAAGCAGATCGATAAAGTGGCGGCGGTTTTAAAAACAGCTTATGGCGAAGATGCCCCATGTGCTGTGGCATACCGGGCGAGCCAGCCCGAGGAAAAAATCATTGCCACGCGAATAAAGGATCTGGCAGCACGTGTCCGTGAGGAGAATATTACGCATCAGGCGATTATTATCGTCAGCAAGGCACTGGAGACCCGGAAGAAGGGACTAAAATCCAAATCCAAACTCTATGATAAGAAATTCAGCCACGAATTCAGAAAGGGTAACTCTGAGCGGTGAACCCTGAACCTGTGAACACATACAAAACATCAATCGCCGTTTGGGCCATTACCCCCAACGGCGCTAAACTCGCTGAAAAAATCGCTTCCAAAGTATCTGATACGGATATCTATCTTTCCGAAAAACTTCAAGTCTCTGATTCCGATCGAATGGTATCGTTCAGCGATTTGGCAAAAGAATTAGCTCATCGGTTTCATTTGTATCAACACCATATCTTTATCATGGCAACAGGCATTGTCGTTAGGCTGCTTGTTCCACATATTCGTCACAAGACCCGGGATCCCGCTGTGGTGGTTCTTGATGAATTAGGGCAGTGGGCCATCAGCCTGTTGTCGGGTCACATGGGGGGAGCCAATCGATTGGCCGGCAAAATTGCCGAAATCATCGGGGCACAGCCCGTCATCACCACAGCAACGGATTTGAACGGCGTGCCGGCCATCGATGTGCTTGCCAAGGAGGGCGGCCTCCTGATTGAAAACCCGGAGGCCATCAAAATCGTGAACATGGCCTTTCTTACCCAAAGCGGCGTGTTCTGCCACGATCCGGGCCGGCTGGTTAAGGACCGGATTCCCGGTTCATTGCTGTCGAATGATTCGGAACCGTTTGATTCGAACTCGAAATCCGATCTTTACGATCGGTTTCAGGATGTCGCCGGTGTATATGTGGATGATAAAATCGTTGCCCTTCCGGATAATGTGCTGATCCTCAGGCCCAAATCACTGGTTGCAGGAATCGGGTGCAACCGCAATACACCCATGGAAGAGATCCGGACGTTACTTTTTGACACGCTTCAGGCACATGATCTGTCATTGCGCAGCCTGGATTGCCTCGCGAGCATCAACGTCAAGTCCGACGAATCCGGATTGCTGGAGCTTGCCGCCCATCTCGAGCTGCCTTTGGAGTTTTTTGACCGGGATCAGTTGAATCGGGTTGAAGAAATCGAAACCCCGTCTTCTATTGTGGAAAAACATGTTGGAGCAAAGAGCGTATGCGAAGCAGCAGCAATACTGGCTGCCGGAAAGGGAACACTGATCGTTCCCAAACATTCGACAAAGAATGTAACGGTGGCCATCGCCAGAAAGCCTTATATATCGTAGGTATCGGACCGGGCAGTATTGATCATCTGACTCACCGGGCCGCAGAAGTGCTGAAATCCGTCGATTCGGTTGTGGGATACACGACGTATATCGATTTGATCGGCCCTCTCATCGGAGGAAAGAACATCATCAGTACTCCGATGACCAAGGAAGTGGAACGGGTTCAAGCAGCCCTCGATATTGCTTTATCCGGCAAACCGTGCGCTATTGTTTCAAGCGGTGATCCCGGAATCTATGCAATGGCCGGCCTGGTGTTAGAAATGTGTCAGGCAAACGGAATCTCCATCAAGCCGCCGTTTCAGTCGGTGGAAAATAAGGTTCAGGACCATACGCTGAGACTGGAAGTGGTTCCGGGGATTCCGGCGCTCTGCGCCGGCGCTTCTCTGCTCGGCGCCCCGCTGACTCACGATTTTGCGGTCATCAGCCTGAGTGATCTGCTCACCCCGTGGGAGATCATCGAAAAGCGTCTGGATGCAGCTGCACGAGCCGACTTCGTCATTGTTCTTTACAACCCCAAAAGCAAGAGGCGACGCCGGCAGCTTGAAAAAGCCCAGAAGATTATTCTAAAGCACAGGGACAAACATACACCGACAGGTGTTGTCATCAGCGCCATGAGAAAAAACCAGGAAGTTCTTATCGTATCACTGGAAAAATTGCACCAAGTACCTGCAAATATGCAGACAACGGTCTTTATCGGCAGCAGCAAATCGTTCCGATATCTCGATTTCATGTCAACCCCAAGAGGATATGCAGATAAGTATTCGCTATATGAAAAAAAATAAAAAAGGATACATTCAGGTATATACCGGTGACGGAAAAGGAAAAACCACGGCAGCCCTGGGGCTTTCCATCAGGGCGGCCGGAGCAGGATTGAAAGTGTTTATCGGTCAATTCATCAAGATGGGTGATTACAGTGAGATTAAATCACTTAAACGGTTTTCAGATTGTATCACGGTCGAACAGTTCGGCCTCGGACGGTTTTACAAAGGAAAACCGTCGCCTGAAGATATTTCCGCTGCTCAAAGAGGACTCCACCGGATGAGTGAGGTCATGTCCTCCGGCGAGTATGATCTCATTATTTTCGAGGAAGCAAACGTAGCAGTAACATGCGGTCTTTTCAGTGTCGAGGATCTGCTGGAATTGCTGAATCGCAAACCGGAGGAAATCGAACTGGTGCTGACCGGAAGGGGTGCGGATCCCCGAGTCATTGAAAAGGCGGACCTGGTGACCGAGATGAAAGCGGTGAAACATTACTATTTTGAAGGGGTCAAAGCGAGGGTCGGAATTGAAAAATAATGGCTCAGCTCCCTGTATAGCGGTCCTGGGGACCGGTTCGGATGTGGGGAAAAGCGTCATCGTCACTGCCCTGTGCCGGATATTTCAAAAGAAAGGGATTCACGTTGCACCGTTTAAGGCCCAAAACATGTCGAACAATTCGGGGGTGACCCCTGAAGGTTTGGAAATGGGCCGTGCCCAAATCGTTCAGGCAGAGGCGGCCGGGATTCCGCCGCATGTGGATATGAACCCGATTTTATTGAAACCCACCAGTGATATCGGGTCACAAGTCGTCCTTCTGGGAAAGGCCGTGGCGAACAGTACCGCCATGGAGTATCACACAAAAAAGGAAGCGCTTTTTAAAGAATCCGCAGCAGCCCTGGACCGTTTGAGGAAGGCTTACGACCTGGTGATTATCGAAGGGGCCGGTTCATGCGCAGAAGTAAACCTTATGCCCCATGATATCGTGAACTTTCGAATGGCGGCATATGCCGATGCCCCTGTCATCCTGGTCGGAGATATCCACCGGGGAGGTATCTTTGCCCAGATTATCGGCACCCTGGCGTGCCTGCCGGCGGACCATATTGAACGGGTCATCGGGTTTATTATCAATCGTTTTCGAGGAGACATCCGGTTGTTTCAGGACGGCGCGGAATGGATCGAAAAAAGGACGAACAAGCGGGTGTTCGGCGTACTGCCCTGGTACACGCATTTTGTTATCGAAGCCGAAGACTCGGTTGCCATCGAAAATCCGAAACCGGTGTCTGTCAGCGCAACCGACAAGCCCGCCATCGCCGTTATCCGGCTGCCGCATATCTCCAATTTTACCGATTTTGATCCCCTCTCTGACTTCGATCAAGTAAAACTCTACTTTATTGAAAAGGTGCAGGACCTGTCCCTGTTTGCCGCCGTCATACTCCCCGGTTC
>DUZK01000114.1 GCA_013349495.1 Deltaproteobacteria bacterium | reverse complement strand
GGCCTTATCTCTTCAACGTCTTAGGATGAGTTTAGTGCTTGCTGGTTATGGGGTTATAGGATGTCCCTTATTTCGTTTCGTTTATTCTTTTGTATTTTTTTTCCTTATAATTTTTCTCCATTCTATTTACGATCATTTGTATGCTACAATTTCTTGACATCCTTATATATATTTGACATATGTCTTTCTCGCCGCTAAAGCATATAATCAAACGCCACAGAATTGAAATATGCTTTGGAGGGCTTCGAACCGACCGGGTTAACGGTGGGTGAAATCCAAAGATTTATAGCGGAACACCCCGTCACATACGCAAAAGATGCCGGCCAATTATGGATAATCATTCGAAAACGATCGAAGCCCCACAAGTGAAAATGTGCGATATATGGAAGCGTTTTGGCGCAAACGAAGTATTGAGAGGCGTTTCCCTCCAGGCGCACAATCATGATGTTATCTCCATTATCGGTTCCAGTGGTTCGGGAAAGAGCACTCTACTGCGCTGCATCAATCTATTGGAGACACCCGATGAGGGATCGATCCTGATCAACAATGAAGCCATCAAGCTGAAACGCGAAAAAGACGGTCGTTTGGTTCCGGCTGAACGTGCTCAAGTCATCCGGGTGCGAGCAAACATCAGCATGGTCTTTCAAAATTTCAACCTCTGGTCCCACATGACCGTCCTGCAGAACTTGATCGAAGCTCCCATTCAGGTGCTGAAGCGACCCCGCCACGAGGCCATCGAATATGCCGATTTTTTACTCCAAAAAGTCGGTATTGCCGAAAAGCGGGATGAATATCCGTCCAAGCTTTCCGGTGGGCAGCAACAGCGCGTGGCTATTGCCCGTTCCTTGGCCATGATGCCACAAGTACTTCTGTTGGATGAAATCACCTCGGCTCTTGATCCGGAGTTGGTGGGTGAAGTCCTTAACGTCATCCACGATTTGGCCAGAGAAGGCCGGACCATGATCATTGTGACCCATGAAATGAAATTTGCAAGGGAAGTATCGAATTGGGTAATTTTTCTAAACGAAGGCGTTGTTTGCGAAGCCGGTTCAGCCCAAGAGATCTTCGAATCTCCGAAGACCGAGCGATTGCAGGCCTTTCTATCGAGCATATAGCATTGAAAGGAATCCCGGGGCAGTTTTTCTCTTCAGAATAGTTATTCGATGTATTGTTTAAAGCGGCAGCCTTGCAAGCGCAAGGACCCGCCGTCGTGCGAAAGAAGGACCCAATAATTAAACGATAACAATAAAAAAGGAGGTCGGGGCAATGAGTATGAAAAAATCGATTGTTATTTTTCTAGGTGTGATGATGCTGACGGCTTCACCGGTTCTGGGAGCGGAAAAAATCAAGATCGCCACAGAGGGGGCATACAGTCCTTTTAATTACGTCAACCCCAAAGGCGATCTTGAGGGCTTTGACGTCGATATTGCAAAAGCCCTGTGCGAAGCAATGAAAGCCGATTGCACGTTGGTCACTCAGGATTGGGACGGCATCATCCCGGCTTTACTGGCCAAAAAGTTCGATGTAATTGTCGCCAGCATGGCGGTAACGGAAAAACGAAAAAAAGCCATCGCCTTTACCAACCCCTATTATTACTCGGTGGCTTCCTACGTTGTACGGAAGGAATCGAATTTTCCCGATAAAGCAGAGGCATTGGTCGGGAAAACAATAGGTGTCCAGCGGGCCACGATCCATGAGGGAACCATAAAAGAGATGTATGGCGATAAGGTCACCATCAAAACCTATGATACCAATGAAAACTGTATCTTGGATTTGAAAAACAAACGCCTTGATGCCATGATCGCTTCCCGCCCCCTGATGGCGCATTATATCAAACATCACCCTGAATCCGGTTTTGCCTTCCTCTTGGGCATGTACAATCCGGTTCACGCGGGGATCGGCCTTCGCAAGCAGGACAGTGCGCTTGTGGAAAAGTTCAATGCCGCTTTGAATACGATCGTCCAGAACGGCACCTATGAACAGATCAGCAACAAGTGGTTCGGCGAATCGTTATTAAAAAAATAACCCTTTTTGACACTTGCCGCATTCCGGAATGAATCTAAGGAATTCAGCCGAAACGTCGACCGGAAAGACCCGCGGTCAATCCGGTCGAATCGGCTGGGAAAGCACAGAACAGTGCCCGGTATCGGTGATGGTGAAATATTGAAGGCTGCCGAATACGCCGATGTTTGATCTGAAGGGTTACGGACATCAACTCGCCAGCGGAACCCTGGTGACCGTGGAAATCTTTCTGGCCTCCTTGGCGCTCGGGCTGATTATCGGCCTGATCGCCGCTTTGGCCAAGCTTTCTCGCTGGTGGTGCTTACGTAAAGCAGCCGATCTCTATTCGGACCTCATCCGGGGCCTTCCGGAACTCTTGACGATTTTCCTGATTTATTTCGGGATTCCCATTTTAACCACACGCCTCCTATCCGGCTTCGGCATTGATTTCTACCTGGAAGTCAGCCCGTTTGTCGGCGGAGTCGTGGCTTTGTGCCTCTATTTCGGCGCCTATGCGGCGGAGATATTCCGCGGCGCGATCCTGTCCGTGCCCAAGGGCCAGATAGAAGGCGCCCAGGCCTTCGCCCTGAGTTCGCCTCAAATATACCGGCGCATCATTTTGCCTCAGGCCTGGCGCATCGCCTTGCCGGGTTTAGGGAACATGACCCTGGCACTGATGAAAAACACGGCTCTGGTTTCGGTGATCGGCCTGGATGAATTGATGCGGAAAACGTCGATGGCCACAGCCGTCACCCACCAGCCCTTCACTTTTTATTTTACGGCTTCTTTGATCTATCTGGCTCTGACCGTCATTACCTCGGTCGCCATGCATTTTCTGGAGAACCGGGCGTCGCGGGGGGTAAAGGAGATCCAAGCGTGATTTCGGATCTGATCTACGACAGCTTTCCGCCGCTTCTGGCGTCCTCGGTTTTAACCATACATCTGACATGCCTGTCCCTGGTTATCGGTGTTTTTCTGGCGCTGCCTTTGGCGTTGGGACGGTTATCCAAGAACCGCTGGGTCTCGAGTTTCAGTTTTGCTTATGTATACTATTTCAGGGGGACGCCCCTTTTGGTCCAGATCTTTTTAATCTATTACGGGCTGCCCCAGATCGGTCTAACCTTTGATGCCTATACGTCGGCTCTGATTTCCCTGAGCCTCAATACGGCCGCCTATACGGCCGAAATTATCCGGGGCGGCATTCAGGCCGTGCCCGGCGGCGAAATCGAGTCGGCCCATGCTATGGGGATGACCCGTAGACAGGTTTTTCGCCGAATCATTTTACCGCAGATGATCGGTTTCGCTTTGCCTGCCTACGGAAATGAAATCATTCTGCAAATCAAAGCCACCTCGTTGGCGAGCACCATCACCTTGATGGATCTGACGGGCATGGCGCGGACCCTGGCGGCCGAAACTTACGCTCCTTTGGAAATTTTCAGCGCCGCCGGTATCATTTATCTGGCAATGGTGATGTCGACATCAAAACTTGTAACCTGGATGGAAAGGCGTTGGACGGTTTACCGGCGTTAGCCTTTCTGTCTTTTGACGCCTTCCCCGGCGAAGGCATTCGATCTGATGAGGAATGAATATGGATCCGCAATGGCTGAAAAGTGCGTACACTGAATATTTTACTCCCGCGCCTAAAAAAGTCACGAATTTGGTGGTGGAGCGGGGCGAAGGAATCCATCTCTATACGATTGACGGAGATAAATACCTGGATTTCGTGCAGGGTGTGGCGGCAAACGCCCTGGGGCATTGTCATTCGGCCTTGACCGCCGCAGCGGTGCGACAGCTGCATCAGTTGGGGCATGCCTCTTTCAACCTGGTCAGTTACCCAAGTGCTCTGGCATTGGCGGCTGAGCTTCGGAAATGGACCGGGCGTCTGGATAAATTCTTCTTTACGAATACGGGAGCCGAAGTAGTGGAGAGCGGACTCAAACTGGCCCGGTATATCACCGGTAAAAGCTCCATCATCGCCTTTCGAGGCTCCTTTCATGGAAGGACCATGGGGGCGGCTTCGGTCACCAGCTCCAGCGCCAAATTCCGAAAACACTATGCGCCTTTTGTCCCACAGGTTTATTTTGCTCCTTATCCGTACTGCTTTCGATGCCTTTTTCATCAGAAAGTGGAGACGTGCGCCCTGGATTGTCTGGCATATCTGTTGGATGATTTTGAGCACTTTATTCCTACTGAAGATGTAAGCGTCGTCCTTTTCGAACCGGTTATGGGTGAGGGCGGTTATGTCGTGCCGCCGAAAAAATATATGGAGGCGCTCGCGAATCTCTGCCGGGACAAGCAATTGCTGCTGATGTTTGATGAAGTCCAAACCGGCCTTGGGCGTACCGGCCGGATGTTTGCGTTTCAGCATTTTGGAATCGAACCTGACATTTTGCTTCTCGGGAAAGCAGTGGGCGGAGGCTACCCTTTGGCTGTGCTGGCAGCCAAGAGAGAAATCATGGACCAATGGCATTCCGGTTCCCACGGTTCAACCTTTGGTGGACATCCCGTGGCCTGTGCGGCCGGACTGGCTCAGCTTGAAATCGTCGGCGCCTCCGGTTTTCTGGATTCGGTCACCGCCAAGGGCGTTTTTTTCCGCGAGCGATTGATCAGACTTCGGCAGCGCTACCCGGAAATCGGTGATGTTCGCGGCCTTGGACTTATGAACGCCATTGAAGTGGTCAAACCCGATGGGCGGCCTGATCCCGAAAAAACTGCCGCTATCGTCACCCATCTCTTTTCAAATAAGATTTTGGTTTATACTTGCGGTGTGCGAGGCAACATCATCCGGTTCATGCCGCCGCTGAATGTTGAAGAAACCGTTCTGGATCAATTGTTGGATGCTCTGGATCAGGGTTTTGCTGCCACCCGAAAATCATAGCCCAAACCCCTTAAAAATGGTGTTGCCATAACATCCGTTTCTCCTGAGGCAACCCATCGATGGCTGGATAAAGAGAGCACCTTAAATTTAAGAAGCAATTCTTTACGCCCCTTTGAGTGGGTCGGATTGTCGCATTTGAAATAGGGGGCATTCGTGCAGTGCGTGACACGAATAGCGGCATCTGATAGGAAACCGGATATAAACAATCTGCTCTTACCGGCCTTGGACACGACTCTTGGGATCGAGTACATCCCTTAATCCGTCACCCAACATGTTGATTCCCAATACGGTGATACTTATCGCGATTCCGGGAAAAAACATAATCCATGGGGCAATTCGCATCGACCCCCTTGCTTCACTAATGATGTTTCCCCAGCTAGGAGCCGGCGGCGGCGGGCCGACCCCCAGAAAGCTGAGCATCGCTTCCGCCAAAACAGCGTAAGCGAAAATAAAGCTCTGTTGTACAATTACCGGACCGATACAGTTCACCAAGATGTGCTGAATCATAATTCGAAGCGTTCCAGCCCCCAAAGCGGTAGCCGATTCCACATAATATTGCTCTTTAATTGACAAAACGGCACCCCGAATCACACGGGCGGTTCTGGGAGTATAGGTGATCGTCAATGCAGCGACAGCGGTTCCCTCAGAAGGACCGACAATGGAAACGATGGCCAGCGCAAGAAGCAGAGAGGGTATAGCCATCATCGCATCCAAAAACCTCATTATCGGATTATCCAGACGACGGAAATATCCTGCAAAAAGCCCCACCCCGATGCCGAGTATGCCGGTGGTAATAGCCACCGATAAACCGACTCTGAGCGAGATACGGGCGCCAAAGATGACCCGGCTCAATACATCTCTTCCGAATTCATCGGTGCCGAAAAGATGATCGGCGCTGGGGGACTTCAGCATGCTTGGAATATTCATCCCTATCGGAGGATATGGTGCAATCAACGGAGCAAAAAGGGCCAACAAAATCATAAAGAGGGTAATGGCGCCACCAATCTGTATTGATCTGTTCCGGAAGATGAGATTTTTAGTTAGCTTCACCTCAACCCTCCTTATCGGCTGACTCAGTCATATCGAATGCGGGGATCCAAAAAAGCATACAGCAGGTCAACAATCAAATTGACAGCGGCATATGCAAAAGCGATAAAAATAATAACTCCCTGAACGGTGGGGTAATCACGCCGGGATACCGCCTCCACAACCATTCTTCCCACCCCGGGCAAGGTAAATACCTGTTCCGTAACCACGGCGCCTCCCAAAAGCAACCCGAATATAAGCCCGACAACCGTGACAATGGTGATCATGGCATTCCTCAACGCATGGCGCAAAAGTACAAAACTCTCCCTGAGACCTTTGGCCCTGGCCGTTGTGATGTAATCCTCCTTTAGAACCTCCAACAGGCATGAGCGCGTCATCCTGGCCAACAGTGCTGCTTGAACAAACCCCAGAGAAAATGAAGGCATAATAATCGACCGAATCCATCCCCCGAAGTCTTCGGTAATCCTGACGAAACCGCCACTGGGAAGCCATTTCAGCTGAACCGCAAATAATAAGATGAGATTCATCCCCAACCAAAAAGTGGGAATAGAAACCCCAAGCGTGGCGGTCATGACCCCGATTCGATCCACCCAGGAACCTTGTTTCACGGCAGCAATTAAACCCAGAGGAAAACCGATCAAGAGTGCCACGACCAAGCCTCCCAGCGCCACACTCGCAGTTACCGGTAGTTTATACAGGATGATTTCAAAAACCGAGCGGCGTGCATAAAGGGATTGCAGTTCACCGGTAAATAGCTTTTTAAGAAAATAGATAAACTGAAGGGGTATAGGTTTGTCTAATTCCAATTGCTCCCGAATTTTTTGAATCGTTTCCTCCGAGGCCTTTATCCCCCCGATGACCCGGGCGACGTCGCCCGGAGCGAGATGGACCAGTAAAAAGCTCAGAATGGAGACGATGGTCAACACCCACATCATCCAGATTAATCTGCGAAATGTATATGCGAGCATCTTTCTCCCGGTATCAAGATCACAGAGTCTTTGATATCAGCGGGTACCGCGACCCGCCGGGGGACACATCCGCGAGATCCGCGGAAACCATACGGTTCTTTTCCTTGCAGAGATGATTGTTGGAGTTTGACCTCTCCCTGAAGCTTTGGATAGCCAGAGGAAGAGGTCAAAAGCGTTGATTCCGGCGTTTGAAAAATAAAGCCTTCTCTCGTGAGCCTGAAGATATGTGCTTTATTTTTCGATCCACGTGTTCCAGAAACTCCACAGATACCAGTTCATGAAATGGACTTTATTGTTCGATGCATATAGCGTCTTGACCTCGCCGACATTGATCATGGTGGCATTGTCAATGAAAAGCCTCATCATTTTATCCCATACGGCGAGTCTTTCTTCATGCGTTAAGGCTGCCATATCCTGTTCGACGAGTGTCGCCATTTCCGGCCATTTATACTCTTTAAAATATGTCCATTTCTTTTTGTCGTAGAACCAGAGGTAAGCCATATTGGGGTCCATCCGAATCGAGTTGCCACTGAATGCAATGTCCCAGGCATCCAGATTCGACCGGCGATCCAATTCCCCCGGCCAGTCATAGACTTCCAACTTCGTATTGAAGCCCGCACGGCCCATCTGGTCCGCAAGAACGAGGGCGGAGGCATACATGTAGTAATAATCCGTGTTGGTGATAATGACGATCTTCTCTCCGTTGTATCCTGCTTTTTTCATCAGTTCCCGGGCTTTTTCGAACTCGGAACCTTTACCATAAAGTCCTTGTTCGCAGCCATACTTTGAATACAGGTCCGGCTGTATATCCTGGTAGAAGAGGCTGCCGCAGGCGACTTTATAGAAGTCCTTGTAGCCTCTGGTCGCTGCCTGAAGCATCTGCTCGGTATCAACGGCGGCCAGAACGGCCTTGCGCAGGTCGATACTTTTGCTGAAGGGTCCCCTCGCCATGTTGAAGTAGGCTTGAGGAATGAAATACGGTTCGACCGGATAAAGCTTAATTCCGGGATTGTCTTTCAGGCTGAGATAAGAAGTCGCCGGCACCTCGTCCGCAAAATCCACATCACCCGCCTCCAGTGCGGCGACGCGAGCAGACGGTTCCGGGGTCGGAATCAGTATGACTTTGTCTAAATACGCGACCCGTTTTCCGCCCAGGCCGGTTGCTGCGGGAAAATCCGGGGGGCTATAATCTTTAAATCTGCTCAATACCAGTTTCTCTCCCGGTATCCAATCCTCAAGTTCGAATGGACCGGTGCCCACAGCCTCTTTCAGCCCGATGCCGTTCACATCGGGCAAAGGATCCATTATCTCCTTTGGGAAAATGATCACCGCCTCGCTGGGAAGGGCCAGCAGAGAGAGGAAAGCGGGGCCGCTGGGCTTGGTCAGGTGCAAGGCAACCGTGTAATCGTCTATTACTTCAACCTGATTTACGTTTAGGGCCGATCCGGAAGGGGCTTTCTTAATATATCTGTCTATGGAAGATTTCACATCTTCCGCTTTCATCTCCCCATAGCCTTTGTGAAACTGGACTCCTTTTCTCAAATAAAAAGTATATGTCTTGTGGTCCGGACTGATCTTCCAGTCATGCGCCAAATGACCGATGATCCTGAATTTGTCATCAAAGGTAACCAAAGTCTCCCAGATATGATATCCCACCTGCCTGACGATGACCTGTGTGTAGCACATCCAATCAATAGATTTTAACGAAGTGCCGATCGCAACCCGTAGCGTTCCCCCAAACCGGGGTTCTTGTGCAGAAGTCGTCAAAGATGAAAAAAGTACAACCAAACTAAGAACGAAAATAATGATTCCCTTTCTAGTCGTCATGGTCCCCCCTTTCTTTGACAGGGTAAAGCGTTAAGAATAAGAATCTGCCTGCGGTCTATGAAACTATGACAAAAGCGGTTTTTTCTGTCAACGACTAAATCGTGCGACCCTTTTCGCCGAGAGCCGCCATTTATGAATCTGAAAAAATGCGCACCATGGGTGTCGAATCTGAATTCTCTCGATATTTGCTTGACAAACCTATTTTCCAATATAGATACTACATGCATTCCTTGCGCTCCTTTTTGATCAATATACCTTTCAGAAAAAGGGAAAAGCGGTGCCGTTATTAGAGATAAAGGGCTTAAAGACATATTTTTTCACGGCAGGCGGCGTGGTGCGTGCGGTAGATGGTATTGATATTACAATAAAACCCGAAAAAACCCTTGGAATTGTCGGTGAGAGCGGGTGTGGAAAATCAGTAACCGCATTATCGATTTTGAGGTTAATTCCCGCACCGCCCGGAAAAATTGTAGCCGGTGAAATCCTTTTCAAGCGCAATGGGCGTGTGTTGGATCTAACCACGCTCAACCCCAAGGGCAGCCAAATGCGTTCCATTAGAGGAAATGAGATCGCCATGATCTTCCAGGAACCCATGACCTCTTTGAATCCGGTTTACACCATCGGTTACCAGATCATGGAAAGCATCATGCTGCACCAGAACTTAAACAAGCGAAGGGCACGAGACAAGGCGATCGAGATGCTTCGGGCAGTGGGAATCCCTTTGCCTGGGCAGCGAATCGATGAGTACCCTCACCAATTATCCGGCGGGATGCGGCAGCGGGCCATGATCGCCATGGCACTATCCTGCAACCCCGCCCTGCTCATCGCAGATGAGCCGACAACGGCCCTCGACGTCACGATACAGGCACAAGTTTTGGAATTGATGGACAATCTGCGCAGGGAATTTAAAGCCTCCATTCTGTTTATAACCCATGATCTTGGCGTCATTGCCGGCATGGCCGACGACGTGGCCGTTATGTATCTGGGTAGGATTGTAGAAATCGGGACCGTTCGGGATATATTTCATCATCCGAAACATCCATACACCAAGGGATTGATGAACTCTATTCCTTCTTTATCGGCCTTGACAAAAAAGCGCCTTGTCCCCATAGAGGGTGTTGTTCCGGATTTGCTTGATGCGCCGAAAGGGTGTGGATTTGGTCCACGTTGCCCTGCCGCCCAGGAGATTTGTTTAAGGGAAATTCCCCTTTTGAAAGAAGTTACTCCCGAACATCGAGTGGCGTGCTGGGTGGTTTGAAACTCACGAGGTACCCATTGTCTACGAATAATATTTTACTAGACGTAAAGAGTTTAAAAAAATATTTTCCCGTCTTCAAGGGTGTTTTTCAGAGAGTGGTTGCCCAGGTGAAAGCAGTCGACGACATCGATCTTTTCATCAGGGAAGGAGAAACCCTTGGGTTGGTGGGAGAAAGCGGCTGCGGCAAAACGACCGCCGGCAGAGCTATTTTGAGCCTCATCAAACCCACTTCAGGCAAAATACTATTTCGAAGCAAAAAGCCGGCATACCCGAACGAACCCGGAAAGGTCGTCGACATTGCTACAGCGTCTCCCAAATTGCTTAAGACGTTGCGCCGGGAGATGCAGATCATCTTTCAAGATCCCTATTCCTCACTAAATCCTCGAATGACGGTGGTAAAACTCGTCAGTGAAGGAATGCGGATTCATCATACGTCCGGCAGCAGTGAAAGGGAGGATCGGGTGCGCGAACTGCTGGCGGCTGTGGGCATTAAACCGGATCAAATGCAGCGTTATCCTCACGAATTCTCCGGCGGGCAACGCCAGAGAATCGCCATTGCACGGGCACTTGCATTGAATCCGCAGTTGGTGGTGGCAGACGAACCGGTCTCGGCGCTGGATGTCTCTATTCAAGCACAGGTCATCAACCTTTTGGAAGATCTGCAGGAAAAGTATCATTTAACCTATCTTTTTATCGCCCATGACCTCTCTGTGGTTAAACACATCAGCAATCGAGTGGCCGTCATGTATCTTGGAAAAATCGCAGAGCTCACACGAACCGAAGAGCTATTCTTAAATCCAAAGCATCCGTATACAGAGGCGCTGATGTCGGCGCTGCCTGTTCCGGATCCCGCTTTCAAGGCAAAGCGCATCATCCTTAAGGGCGATGTTCCGAGTCCGGTTAACCCGCCTTCCGGCTGCACGTTTCATCCGCGATGCAATTACGCCAAAGATATTTGCAGAACGAATATCCCGGAATATCGGGATATGGGAAAAGAACACTTTGTCACTTGTCATTTCGCAGACACGCTCAACCTGCGGGCACTTGAATTTAAAGAATTCAAGAGAGAAGCATGAAGATTGAAGCGTTCAAACTCAAACGATGGTTTTTGAAAAAGAAGGAGGATTCTAATGCCTATGGATCGCTTTTTATATGAGAAGTTGAGTTGGCCCGAAATCGATGCCGCAGCCCAGGCCGGTAAGTTGGTGTTGCTTCCCGTTGCCACCATCGAGGATCATGGGCCGCATTTGCCTGTTGATACGGATGTCGTCATTGCATCGGCAATATGCCGCCGGACGGCTGAATTAATTCCTGACGATGTGGTTCTGATGCCGACGGTGAAATTCGGCTACAGCCCGCATCACTTAGACTTTCCTGGTACGATTACCATCCGGTGGAATACTTTCGTTGAATATCTTTTAGATATCCTAAGAAGTCTTATTCATCACGGCTTTTATAAAATTCTCATGGTCAACGGCCACGGCAGTAATGCACCGTTGGCTGAGATGGCCTCCCGGTTGGGGGTGGTTGAGTATCCGGAGAGTATTTGCGCCGTTGTCTCATGGTGGGAGTTATTCGATGTGCGAAAGGTGGTGGCCGAAATTAGGGAATCTGAAGTGGCCTCCCATGCGTGTGAGCTGGAAACCTCTCTATACCTGGCGATAGACCCTGAACCGGTGAAAATGGACAAAGCCGAGAGGGACATTACCATGCCTATGTCTCCCCATTTCTTCAGCGACCTTGTTGGCGGAAAACCTAGATCCGATTTCAAGAATCCGGTTCATCTGATGGAATATTGGAGCACGGTGACGAAAAATGGCGTTAGAGGAGATCCCACCAAGGCTACCGCGAAAAAAGGCGACGCCATATTGGACGCTGCCACCAAAGAGCTGGTCGAAATCATTAATGAACTAAAAGAGCGGTCGGTACGAAAAAGAATTCCCCATCAAAGCAGCAAACAGTAAGTTATATGCATCGAACCCAAATTCTTATCTTATTTTCGGAGGACTTCCATGGGTTATCATTACACCAAAACGAGAGACCCGAAGGTTTTCGAGTACTTTGATAAAGAAACGCTTGAAGCATTCGGCAAATGGAGCGAGCTAGTCTTCAAGAATGGCAAGCTGGATCGGAAAACCAAGGAACTGGTGGCCGTGGCTTGCACCTACATGACCCGTTGTCCTTATTGTATCGAAGGGCATACCGGGGCCGCACTAAAGGCGGGTGCAACCAGGGAAGAGCTGGCAGAGGTCATCCAGATCGCCATGGCACTCAGCGCGGGGGCATGCATCGCCCACCGTGACATGGCCCTTGCCGTTGAACCGAAAGAATAGATATGCGCTGAGTGAAAAACTGGGATTTTAATCAATTACAGCGCGTGTTGTCCCGGTTGGAAGTAAAGAATCCTGGCCCATAGGACCAGGCCTTGGTTTGCCCCTGAAAGGGGCTTCTTTTTTGAAAACCCGACAAGTTAGAAGTGCCTAAAGTGAGCTAAAGTGCCTAAAGTTATGGAGTCGC
>DUZK01000113.1 GCA_013349495.1 Deltaproteobacteria bacterium | reverse complement strand
TGCGTATTGTGCAACAGGTCATAAAATCGTCTAAAATCAAATGCAGTGAGATCAAGTGGGATATCGACCCGATTTCAGAATTCTTCTCACTGGAGCTTTGCAGATAACCGCGTTATGGATTAACAACTCTATGGTCTTCTAATCAACCTGCCTGATACTCGATACTGGATACTGGATACTCGTTTCTTGATTCTGGATGCTCGATGCTCGATTACTTGGTGTCAACAAGATTGTAAATTTGAAATTGTAGTTACCCTTCAATTATATCCGTTTTTTATCGGTTTCAATTTCAAATATCGCGTATCCAGTATCCAGTATCCAGTATCCAGTATCCAGCCTCATTTAGGAGAAGCCTTGCTGATCGCATTAAACCCGAGTATTGCCGATCCTTTTACGGCTGTTTCTCCTGAGGGGATTAATTCATATTCTTCCAGATGGCGCTGTTTAAACCGGGTGTAGGCCTCGCTGGCACCGCCGCCCACGTGAAAGATTTTCTTACTGATGGATGTATGTTTTTTCCATTCTTTCAATATTTCTGCCTGAAAGGAGACGATACCGTGTGCCATTGCAAGGAGAAGATCTTCCCGGGTGGTGTTCAGGGTCAGTTTGGTGAAAGCGCCGGTTTTTTGCCGGATTCGATGACGGTCTCCAGTGAGAAACGGCCGAAATCCGGCTTCGGGTACCTTGTCAGAGGATAGAATATCGGACAGATATTCTTCGTAGAACTTTTGATGGCTTAAATCTCTGCAAAACGTGCGTCGGAACCATTCAAGAGATCCACCGCCTGCACCCACCATTCTCATGGCCAGCCAACGGTTCTGATAGGCATGGGTTCGAAGGAGGTGATCTTTGTCCACCACCGGTCGATCCAGACAGAGGACAAGAATTTCCGTGGTTCCGGACGTGTTCATGAGCATACCCGGTTCCGTAACCCCGATCCCCACCGTTGCACAGGTGGTGTCATTTGCTCCGATTACCACGGGGATGCCTTTTGGCAGCCCTGTCAAACGTGAAACGGTTTCATCGATTTCACCGACAACGGTTTCGGAAAGGACTACAGTCGGCAGCTTGTCCCTGGCAACTCCCATTTCACTTAATAGCTCTTCATGCCAATCACCATAGCCCACGGTATCGTAAAGACCGGTAAATGATGCATTACTGGGATCAATGGTGAATTTTCCGGTCAACCGCTTCATGAAAAAACTGACCGCATGTCCGAAGACAACATCGTTACGATGATAGATATCGGGGTTATGGTCGCGAATCCATAGCAGGCTGGTTAATGATATGCCGCCGGGGAAGGGCAGGTTTCCGGCGATATTCAGGAATTTTTCTTCTCCCACCTGCTTGAGCGCCCACCTGGCCTGCCGATAACTCCTACGGTCCATGTGGAGAATGATGGGGAATAAAGCATTGCCGTCCGCATCCATGGGAAGCAGAGACGGGCAGAGGGTTGAAAAAGAGATGCCTTCAATTTTCCGGACGTCTTTTAACCGGGAACAAGCTTGAACAAAAGCGTCCCACAGGGTTTCAGCTTCAATCTCCACCATGGTTTTAGATTTGACAATGGGAAAGTATGAAACTTTGGCATTATCAATAATATCCAAATTCCGGTTTACAATGCAGGCCCTTACGGATTGGGTGCCCACATCGACTGCCAGAATATGCTCGATCTTCGAATCTCCATCCCCAATCGACTTCATAGACTCTCCATGTTTGATACTCGTTCTTCGATCCTGGATACTCGATAATTAATACATCCAGCAACCGATAAGCTCAATAATCGCGTATCGAGCATCAAGTATCCAGGATCGAGTATCAAGCATCATTTATCAACTATCTGTGTATATCTGCGTCCCATTTGATTTGAATGCTATATGTTATCCATTACTACTCCCAACCTCCGGATGGTCACTGACAATGGCTGCCCGAAGAGAAAATCCATAATATCCGGAGCCATTCCCCCCTTTTCTGACAGCAGGGATCGTAAGTGGGCATCGTACCGGACCAAGAATCGGATTTCTTCTATTCTGCTTTTGTCCCTGTCGTTCCGGTTGTCTGAAAGCTGTCGGACCCGGTCATAGCCGCACCTCTGCTGATGGTCGATAATAAGTTCCCAAATCTCCTTGGTTTCAAAAAGAAGATCTTTTCGGGTCAGCCGGTTCCGGTCATAGAGTCTTTCAATCGCAGTCGTATCCCAGCATTGAAGCACCTTACATTCAATGGGCCGAATATCATAAATTTTACATGCTTCTTTATTATTATCCAGGAAAATACAACTTCGGGAATTATTTTTACTTCTTATTTTTATAATATCTGAAACGGATGAAACAACCTGATTTTTGACATTATCAAAGGCGGGTTCTCCTTCACGGATGGTTACCAGTGATTTGCATGATATTTTTCCGCTTTTAATGAGATGGATGTCTTCTTTGTGCAATGCCGGACCGCCTTTTCGGCAGCAGGTTCCGCATCGAATGCAGTGCGTCCGGTCAGGTTTTTTCATGGGTTGACCATAACAGATATGGATAAGGGCTGCAATCCGTCCGCGGCGAATCCAACAAAGAAGAAGGCCGTCTGCGCGGTACAGACGGCCTTTTTATTCATTGATTATCTTAAACGCCAAGCATTCGGTGTATAGAATTCAGGAGCCAGAAGTCAGAATCCAGAAGAAATGAAGAAGTTCAATGCCATCATAAGTAATGCGGGTTATTCTGACTCCTGTATTCCGAATTCTGAATTCTGAATTCTTGGTACCTCGCAGCTTGCTGCGTGGGTGTTCATTCTCAAAACTCGGCGTCGTTCATCTGTTTCAAGATCCGATACCGGCGATTGATATCCTCTTCAATCTGGGCGCGCAGTCTTTTTGACTCTTCGGGAAATGTGCCCTCAAGGGACGAAAACCGGATTTCACCCATGATGAAATCCTGGATCGTTCCGTCCGGCTCCTTGGATTCCAGGGTAAACGGATTCTTTCCTTCATCTTCCAAAGCCGGATTATACCGGTAAAGGGGCCAGTAGCCGGACTCGACAGCCAGCTTGGATTCTTCCTGGCTCTTTCCCATTCCCTTCTTGATTCCCTGATTGATACATGGTGCAAAGGCGATGATCAATGAGGGGCCGGGATGGTTATCCGCTTCGGTGAAGGCCTTCAGTACCTGTTGTTTGCTGGCCCCCATGGAAATGGATGCCACATAGACATACCCGTATGTCATGGCGATTCGGCCCAAATCCTTTTTGCTTATCTTTTTCCCGGAATAGGCGAATTTCGCCACGGCTCCTGAAGGCGTCGCCTTTGAAGACTGCCCGCCGGTATTGGAGTAGACCTCGGTATCCATCACCAGGATGTTGACATCTTCTCCGGATGCGATCACATGGTCGAGACCGCCGTATCCGATGTCATACGCCCATCCGTCGCCGCCTATGGCCCACACCGATTTTTTCGTGTAAAGATCCCCCATTTTGTAAATCTGTTCCAGGAGATCGTTTCTTTCCGTCTTTGCCAGGAGTGCTTTAAGTTCATCCCCATATTGTTTGGACGCCTCGGCGTCGTACATACCTTCGAGCCATCCGTTCATTGCGGTTTTGATATTCTCGGGAATATCGGCGGCCACCGCTTCCTGCAGCAAGTCAGCCAGTTTTTTCCGGCGCTGCCGGTATGCCACGGCAATACCGAAACCGAATTCCGCATTATCCTCAAAGAGCGAGTTGCCCCAGGCGGGTCCATGACCCTCTTTGTTCAAGCTATAGGGCACTGAAGGTGCGGATCCGCCCCAGATGGAGCTGCATCCTGTTGCGTTGGCGATAATCATACGCTCGCCTAAAAGCTGGGTGAGCACCTTCACATACGGTGTTTCCCCGCATCCTGCGCACGCGCCGGAGAATTCCAGCAGCGGTTTTCGGAACTGGCTTCCCTTGACCGTTGTTCGTTTCATGAGACCGTCTTTATACGGAATGGTCAAAGAGAAATCATAGTTGGGAATCTGATCCGCTTTCTGGGAGTCTATGGGTCGCATGACCAGAGCTTTTTTCTTGGCCGGACAAATATCGGCGCAGTTGCCACATCCCTGGCAATCCAGGGGATTGACCTGGATGCGGAATTTCATTCCTTTTAACTCTTTGCCCAAAGCATCAATGGTTTCAAAGGCTTCAGGCGCATCTTTGAGCTCTTCATCCGTCGCCACAATGGGTATGATGGCGGCATGGGGACAGACAAAAGAGCATTGATTGCACTGGATACAGTTTTCTTGAACCCACTCCGGAACATTGATGGCTACACCCCGTTTTTCATATTTGGCGGTGTCCACCGGAAAAACGCCTGCGGGATCGAACGCGCTGACCGGAACCTGGTCTCCTTTCTGAGATTGCGCCGGCCGCATGACGGCATTGACGAATTCCGGAGCTTCAGACCATTTCTTGGCCTCGCCGGTTGCGTCTTTCCAGGATTCCGGATACTTGATTTCGACTAGGTTATCCAGTGTATGGTCCACAGCGGCCACATTCATTTTAACGATGTTTTCTCCCTTCATGCCGAACATTTTCTGAATGGAGTTTTTGAGATATCCGATGGCCTCGTCTATGGGAAGCACCCTGGCAAGATAGAAAAACGCGGTCTGCATGATCATGTTGATCCGACCGCCGAGTCCTACGCTTTCGGCGATTTTCACCGCATCCACATTGTAGAACTTCAGATTCTTCTCTGCTATGGTTTTTCTCAAGGCAGCCGGAAGCTTTTCTTCCATTTCCTCCAGTGTCCAGGCGGAATTCAGCACGAATGTTCCCCCCGGCTTGATTCCTTCCAGCACATCGTAAATATCGACATAGGTGGGATTGTGGCATGCGATGTAGTCCGCCGTGTTTACGAAATAAGTGGACCGGATCGCCTCGGGAGAAAAGCGGAGGTGGCTCAGGGTCAATCCACCGGATTTTTTTGCATCGTAGGCAAAATAACCCTGTGCAAACATGTCGGTGTTGTCACCGATAATTTTGATGGCGGTCTTGTTCGCACCCACGGTTCCGTCTGCGCCCAGTCCCCAGAATTTACACTGTACGGTTCCTTTCGGGCTGGAATCCACGTTTTCTCCAACATCCAGGGAGGTGTGGGTTACGTCATCGATAATGCCCACAGTGAAATGATTTTTGGGCTTATCGGTTTTCATATTATCAAAGACGGCCATGACCATGGCGGGTGAGAAGTCTTTTGAGCTTAAGCCGTATCGGCCCCCGACGACTTTTGCGGTTTTTCCCTGTTCGAGAAAGGCCGTGCAGACATCGGTGTAAAGCGGCTCACCCAAAGCACCCGGTTCCTTGGTGCGATCGAGCACGGTAATGGTTTTTGCGGTTTTTGGAAGTGCAGCCAGAAAATGTTCTGTGGCGAAGGGACGATACAACCGGACTTTCACCAGCCCCACCTTTTCGCCGTCTTTGGTTACATGATTGATAACCTCTTCGATGGTCTCGCATCCCGAGCCCATGGCCACGATCACCCGTTCCGCTTCCGGATCTCCTACATAATCGAACAGGTTGTAGGTTCTTCCGGTCAGATCGCTTACTTTCTTCATGTTCTCGGTGACAATACCGGGAACCTTCAAATAGAACGGATTGCAGGCTTCCCGATTCTGGAAGAAAATATCAGGGGTTTGTGAGGTACCCCTCAAATGGGGGTGTTCCGGGTTCATGGCTCGCTTTCTGAACTCGTAAATGGCGTCATGATTGGCCAGTTTGGCCATATCCGCGTAGTCGATGACCTCGATTTTTTGAACTTCGCTGGACGTTCGAAATCCGTCAAAAAAATGCAGAAACGGAATACTCGAATCCAAGGTTGATAAATGGGCAACCAGGGCCAGATCCATGACCTCTTGGACCGAATTGGAACAGATCATGGCAAATCCGGTCTGCCGGCAGGCCATAACATCCGAGTGGTCTCCGAATATGGACAGCGCGTGGGTTGCTACGGATCGAGCCGATACATGAAAAACAGCCGGCAGTTGCTCCCCCGCGATTTTGAACATGTTGGGGACCATGAGAAGCAGCCCCTGGGATGCGGTAAAGGTGGTGGTCATTGCCCCTGCAGCTAGGGCCCCGTGCACTGCGCCGGCTGCCCCGGCTTCTGATTGGAGCTGTCTCACATCCATGGTCTGTCTGAAGATGTTTAATCGGCCCTGAGCAGCCCATTGGTCCACGATTTCTCCCATTGATGTTGACGGCGTAATCGGATAGAGGGTGGAAACTTCGCTCATGCCGTATGCCACATGAGCCGCCGCTGTGTTTCCATCAACTGTTTGCGTCTTTTTCCCCATTGTATACTCCTTGTTTTCCGTTCATTTCTAAATATTATTGTAACCGTTCACGGGTTCAAAGGTTTACCCGCCTTTGGCGACCAGGGTTCAGGGTTACAAAAATCCTTTCCAGGTATGTTGGCCGTTGATTGTGCATAACGCCGAGTAAAATCAAAAAGAGTTTAACCTACCCGATTCAATACAGGATGTAAAGTGAAAGTTGACTGTTTGACTAAATGGGTCAGACAAGTTCGATTGAGTACCGCAACCAATATGCATTATGAGTATTCAGGCGGGCGATCAAAGCTCAAGGGCTATATTGAACCGGCCGTCTACAGCTCATATCGAAGCCGTTACAAGGAATGTATCCGAGTGCTAAACGGCCTGGAGAAACATTTGCCGGAGCATCTCAAGCAGCTCGTCACTCTTCTTCTCCATTCGGCGGGCTTCATCATCCTTCTCGTGATCGTAGCCGAATAGATGAAGAATACCGTGAACAAGAAGCTGTGAAAGGCGCGCCTGCGTCGAAATGCGGGCATCACCGCCCTCACGCCGGGCGGTCTCAACGGAGATTACCACATCGCCCAATAAATGCGGATTGAGATCTGCGAAACCGCCATCGCGCATGGGAAACGCAATCACGTTGGTCGGCCCTTGCCGGTTGAGATATTCTTTGTTTAGTATTGCGATTTGTGGATCGTCGACAATGAGGATGGAAAGCTCTCCATCAGGAGAGTCCAAGGCGTTTAAGACGGCCTGTGCCTTTTTCTCTATTTTCTTCAGAGACATCTTGAAGATGTCTTGTCTGTTGTCGATCAGTACTCCCATTTCTCGTTTTCCCTCTGCCGGCCACAGCGCTTTCGGAATATTCGATGCGATGATGATGGATACCGTTCAGGATGGTGTTAAAGCTTTTCGCAATGTTGTTTAAGTCTTTCAGCGTCAATTCACATTCTTCGAGCTGTCCGTCTGTAAATATCTGATTGGTGAGGTTTTGTACCAATCCCTGGATTCTTGATGGGGTGGGGTTATCAAGGGTGCGGGAAGCGGCTTCGATGACATCAGCCAGCATTACCAGCCCGGCCTCACGGGTCTGGGGTTTTGGCCCGGGGTATCTGAAATTGTCGATATCGACGGCAGTTTCCCCTTTCTGCTGTTTTGCCTTCTCAAAAAAGTACCGGATAAGACTTGTCCCGTGGTGTTGACGTATGGTGTGGATGATGGTTTGGCCCAGTTTATGTTCTTTAGCGATTTCAACGCCATCTTTGACATGAGAGATGAGGATCAAGCTGGACATGGATGGCGCAAGCTTGTCGTGTTTATTCTTTCCGCCCGTTTGATTTTCGATAAAATAGAGCGGTTTTCTGATCTTTCCGATGTCATGATAGTAACCGCAAACTTTAGCCAGCAGCGAATTGGCTCCCATTTCAGATGCTGCCGCTTCAACCATTGATCCGACGATAACCGAGTGATGATACGTTCCCGGGGCTTCAATCATGAGTCGCCTGAGAATGGGTCGATCCAAGTTGGCCAGCTCCAGAAGGGTAATATCGGTGGTATAACCGAAAGCGATTTCCACAAGCGGTGCTATGCCCGCGGTGAGGATACCGGCAACAATGCCCCCGATGAAGGCAAATCCCCAATCCCAGAACAGTTTAAGCCCCATGAAATCGGTCAAATAGATATCGATGGCGGTGGCCAGGATCACATTGAGTAACCCGAGTTTCAGGCCGGCTTTGATAAAGACTTTTCTCTCACGGCAGCTTTGAAGCCAATAGGCGGCCATGGAACTGCTGATGAAGAAGTAGATGAAGATATCGAGCCTGTTCTGGAACAAAAGGGCGGCGCTGATGGCCATTATCATGGCAAACAGTATGGCGAATCGAAGACCGATGAACAGACACACCACCATAGTGCCGGATGCCAACGGAATGCCGAAGGAGAAGGATGGCGCTGAGATGGAGAAGGGTGATTGCGGGTTCCATGAGCCGGATAAGGATACAGAAAACTTGGCAATAAAAAGGAAGGTGATGAACACGCATGTGATAAACAATAGATTTTTATTGTCATATGCAGGATGCAGCCTGTTGGGATCCGAACATAGCGCGTATGTGGTTAACATCAAGCAGAGGATGATCATTGCAGCGCCGATGCTGCTGGCCAGGAGCTGTTCTTTCCTTGATTTGCTTTGCAGCATTTTCAACTTCAGGAGCTGAACCTCCGTAACGATCTCTCCCTCCCGAAGCAGCATCTCTCCGGCTTTGATTTTATGGAGGGTCGGATTGATCTTTTCCGCTGCATTTTTCCTTCGTTCTTCGGTTTCGTTCCGGTTCAGCGTTACATTGGGTTGGATCAGTTTCTGACATAAATCAACGATTAAATCCCTCAGGCTATGGTTCAAATCTTTCACCAGGGGCTGCCCCACCACCCGGACCATGGTTTTTGCCTGGTCAAGCCCGTAAAACTTCTTGAGTCCTTTCGCCACCGTTTCTGTTTTGGTATCGATTTTTCGAAGCACAATACCCTTATCCGCTTCTCTCAAGAGGATTTCCTTGTTGGCCACCACGCCATTTATCAAGATTTCCGCCAGAATTTTATTTATGAGATCTGAAATCGAATTTGAAAAATTCTCCTTGATAAGAAGTGAGTATTCGTCCTTGCTGATGGTGATGCCGATTTTTTCTTCAAAAACTTTTTTCTTTTCCCAGATCTGCTTCTGCAAATCTGCCTCTGACGCCCCGGGTTCGGATGCCTTTTCTACCGATGTCTCGGAAAGCTTTTTTTCCTGGGGTTTCTCGGAAGGCTTGATAACGGCTTGAAGCTCTTTAAATGCTTCCCCAATCTGCAGGCCCATTTTAGAATCAAGGGCTATATCATGATCATATACGGTCAATACCGCATCTGAAGCTCTTCTGCGGCTTTCTTCGGTGGCCGCCCTGTCCTCCACAAGGAAATCCTTTGAAGCTTTGATGTCCCTTTCGGCCACGTCTCCCAGCTTATATGATCGCTGGATCATGACCAGGTTGGGGGAAAGGATGAGGGTAAAGATGACGGTGACTGCCGTGAGCATACCCCATTTAATCCCATTGCTTGAGCCCAGGAATGAATTGACTATATCTTTGCTTGTTCCGGTCTTCATCGGTTTTCGTTTATTTAATCAAAAAGCGTATTCGTGTAAATCTTTATTTTCTTCCTTTGCAGTCCGTTGCAGGCTAATTTAACGTCTCAGAAGCTCTATAATCTATTGATATTATAGTTTTTAACTGACGCTTAACATTGCAGTGCAACATGGAATGTTGGAATGCTGGAATAATGGAATATTGGGTATAAAAGCGGAAAAGATCTTTTTTATAAAATCGATAGAATTCATTTAAACCCATCATTCCAGTGTTCCAATATTCCAGTATTCCAATTGTGAGCGAAGCGAACAGAGTTCGTCCATTACTCTGTTTCCTGCAAAACCTATGCAAAAATCATCAATTCTCCCTTGAATCCTGATTTTTTTTCTTTTTATCGGCTTCATGCACTTCATAGGCTTTGATGATTTCCTGGACCAGTTTGTGACGAACCACATCGATTTCGGAAAAGAACACCATCTTCATCCCTTTGATGTGCTTCAGGATATTCTTTGCCTCGATAAGACCGGACATACGATCTACCGGCAGGTCAATTTGAGTGATATCACCGGTGATGACGGCCTTGGAGTTGAATCCGATTCGGGTCAAAAACATCTTCATCTGTTCGGAGGTGGTGTTTTGCGCTTCATCAAGGATGACAAATGAATCATTCAGGGTACGTCCGCGCATGAAGGCAAGGGGCGCCACCTCGATAATTCCCTGCTGAAGCAGGCTCGAGACCTTTTCAAAGCGCATCATATCATGGAGCGCATCATAGAGGGGTCTAAGATAGGGATCCACCTTTTCCGCCAGATCTCCGGGTAAAAACCCGAGAGCCTCACCGGCTTCCACCGCCGGCCGTGTGAGAATGATTCGGCTCACCTGTTTGCTGGAGAGCGCCGATACTGCCATGGCCATGGCCAGATAGGTTTTTCCGGTTCCTGCCGGTCCGATTCCGAAAACAATGTCATAGCTGCGCATGGCATCGATATACTCTTTCTGTACCGGGCTTTTGGGGGTGATGGACTGCTTTTTGGCCGTGATAAATACCGTATCCAAGAAAATATCTTTAAGTTTTGCGCGATCATCGTTGCTCAATACCCGGACGGCATAATCGATATCCTTTGGATATACCGGATAGCCGGCTTTCAACAATCCATAAAGCTGTTGGAGGATATTTTCGGCAAGGTCTGCCAGTACCGGATCACCTTGGATATGAACCGTGTTGCCTCTGGTATGAATTCTCACCTCGATGGCGTCTGATATTCTTTGGAGATTGCGATTATGCTCTCCAAAGAGTTGCCGTGCGAGGTCAATATCCGGGAAGGTCTGCTGGGTCTGCTTCTTCTCTGAAATATCGTTCGTATTGCTTTGGGATGTCATACTCATCATGATATCAATCTTGAAAGCGATGACCGGTAAAGCCTAAAATCCACAATGATTCCCTATGGGCCGGGCCGCCTACTCAGACGGGTAACATAACTATCACAACTCATAAATCAATTGCAATCGGCAAATTCAGGTTTGCTTTCGAGGCTTTAAAAACCCTTGACTCAAAAAGGGGGCTTTGTTAATTAACCGCCTGATACGGTTTGGAATTTAGCATTTTTCGGATATCGTTGCTCCGGTTGTTACTCCCAAAATGGATTGTCGTGGTGCGCTGTGGACCCACTTATGGATTTTATTAATCCCGTCGATATCGGTATCATCATCATTCTGGGATATTGTTTGATCAGAGGATTTTTCAGGGGTTTCATCAAGGAGCTGTTCTCTCTTATAGCCGTGTTTGGCGGGTTTTATGCCGCGTGCACCTATTATACCCATATTGCTCGGCTGTTATCCAAATGGATCGATAAGACCGCCTATTTAAACATCTTGAGTTTTATGATCCTTTTTATAGGAATATTCATTATTATCAGCCTGTTGGGAGTATTCGTCAAGTATCTGCTGAATATTGTTTTTCTCGGCTGGCTGGATCGGATGTTCGGGATCGGATTTGGTGCGATCAAGGGCTTCCTCATTATCTCTATTCTATTGATGGGGGTCACCACGTTTCTACCCAATTGCGAGTCCTATTTAAAACAATCCAGACTCTCCTCCAAGGTCACAATGATTTCCGAAGGCATGGCCGGAATCATCCCCAAGGAAATGAAAAAAGAGTTTGTTGCGAAATTAGAGGAATGCAAGAAAGCTTGGAAGAAAAGCAGGTAAACAACCGGCTCTTAAACATCGATGCTCTGATCCGGTTAATAGAGATGCTGCGCAGCGAGGATGGTTGCCCCTGGGATCGGCGGCAAACGCCGAGGAGTATGGCCAACTATCTGGTTGAGGAGATGTATGAACTCATTGAGGCCATAGAATCGGGAACCCCCGATGATGTGTGCGAGGAACTGGGGGATGTCTGGTTTCACGTCATGTTTATCGCACAGCTGTATAAAGAGATGGGGCATTTTGATGTGGCGGAAGTGGCAAAACGGATCTCCGATAAAATGATCCGTCGTCACCCCCATGTGTTCGGAGACGTAACGGTTCAGAATGCCGATGAAGTAAAATCCCGCTGGCAAGCGATCAAAGCCGAGGAGAAGAAAAACCTCAGAAACGCTTCCATTCTCGATTCGGTTCCCAAAAAAGTGCCGCCTTTGATGCGGGCATACCGCATATCCGCCCGTGCGGCCGGTGCCGGCTTTGACTGGGATGATGTCTGGGGAGTCATCGCCAAGGTTGAGGAGGAGTTGTCGGAATTAAAACACGCACTAAAAAAGGAAAGTCGGGAGAAGATAGCCCTTGAGTTGGGGGATATGTTGTTTACACTTGTAAATGTTGCACGTTTTGCCAAGATTCATCCGGATTCGGCCCTTAACGGATCCATCAAGAAGTTCGAGGATCGTTTTCGCCACATGGAACAGGCTCTCTCCGAGGAAAAAAAACAACTTGAAGCCGTTCCTCAAAATGAAAAAGAGGTCTATTGGGAGACGGCTAAGAAAATATTCAAATCCTAAACCGGAAAAGTATTAAATACAATTTGCCACAAAGTCACAACGATATTATTTTATTTAGTCCTAAAAAACCTGGTCCTCTGGGCCAGGTCAGAGTTGTCCGGCTCTGCCTGAAGAAGCGTTGCAAGAGTTTGAAGTGAACTAAAGTTTAAAGTGAGCTAAAGATAAGGA
>DUZK01000112.1 GCA_013349495.1 Deltaproteobacteria bacterium | reverse complement strand
TGCCTGCACCTTAATATTAAAAACGATACGTATCAAACTGCTGATTATCAAGATTTCCACGATTTTGATGGTGGATTTAGGTTTTACTGGACCGCTTGACAAACCATTTAAAGACAGGCTACTCATTGACCGTTATCATATTAAAAAGGCATAAATGGTTTCAGGCGAGGGGACTCATGGAAATCAATAAGCATATTTTATTTCTGTGTCTATTTTCCATCATTCTTGCAACCCTTGCCCCGATTGCACACGCATCCGAAGAACAGACAGCGTCTGAATATGAAACCGGAGTCTACTACAAAGTGCGAAAGGGAGATACCTTGTGGGACATTTCCAAGCGTTTTTTCGATTCACCTATTTTGTGGCCGGATCTATGGAAGGAAAACAAACAGATCACAAATCCGCACTGGATTTATCCCGGTGATCAAATTCGCCTGCATCGTGACATTTCCGGTTTCGACATGGAAACCCTAACGCCCGAGCCTGAGAAAGAGCCGGAACCTGAAGCCGTCATAGAGCCGACCCCGACCCCTGAACAACGTCCCGAACCTGCCTATTTTGTGTTCAACCCCATAGACCGTATCGGATTTGTCAAAAAATCTCCTGTAACGGCCAGCGGCACCATTTTCAAATCTCAGGATGACAATCGACTCGTCCGAACGGGGGATACCATTTACATACGAAAATTAAACGATGAATCCTTTGACCCCGGCTCCCGATTTACGATTTACCGCGTCATTCGGCACGGGAAATTGCCGGACTCCGATTTTACCGGCGGTACGCAGCATTTTCTGGTGGGCTTGGCTCAAATTACCGTAAACGAGCCGCAGTTTGCGGTGGGTAAAATCATCCGATCGTATCGCTCAATCCGAACCGATGATCTGCTGATACCTTATCAAGAGAGATCTCAAAAGATTACTATAACTGAAAGCAAAGAAGATATAAGGGGGAGAATCATCGGTTCCGAAGAAAACCAAGCCATAATGGGGGAGGAAACAGTAGCATTTATTGACAAGGGTGAACTGGACGGAATGGCGCCCGGCCAGATTTATCGTGTTTTTTATCAGGAGAAGATGAGGGAATCGCCACGATATCCAAAAGAGATCATGTTGACCCCCATCGATATCGGTACCATTTTTATACTCCATACGGAAGATAACACATCAACCGTCCTGATAACCGATGCCCATCGTGCCATTTCTCCCGGCGCCATGTTCCGGACACCGACCGGAAAGGAGTAGGCATCTATTTTTCCTTTTCTTTTTCCTTTTCTTTCTCCTTTTCTTTCTCCTTTTCTTCTTCCTTCTTTTTTTCTATGGATTCATTGTGGGATTTTATCCGCTCATTATAGTCAGCGACTTCTTTATTGTGAATTTCCAACCGTTTTTCATAGTCTTTGATCTTGGCATTGAATTCAGCAGCTTTTTCGTTGTATGCTTGGACTTCCTTCCGGGTCGTTCTGGGCTCTGATTGCAGGGCTTCTTTTTCTTTCATGAGTGCTTCATGTTCCAAGAACAGTTCTTGTCGCTGACCTTCTAGACGGCTTTTGATTTCCACAAGTTCATTTTCCGTTGCCGTCATGGACCCGCCTTCCCGCTTTTTTGTCGGCGCCGGCAGAGATTCCTCTGCTTTCGGTTCTGAAACAGGTTGATCCGAAGGCTCACCGGCAGAGTCTTTATATTCTTTTGATGATTGACGCTGTTCCATGGGGACTTTGGAATAATCATCCGTAAAACGGATGCGGCCATCCGGTCCGACATATTTATAAAACTCACCAAAGGCCGGAACGGAAAGCAAAAGAATTCCGAACCAGATTCCTATTTTCAAAAATGATATCCGGGTTTTGAATTCTGAGCACTTCATGTTAATTGTTCCCAGGTTACTTTTAAAACTTCTTGATACGTCGTATTCCCCAAAAGCATTTTCTGAACGGCGTTTTCTCTTAGGGTGACCATTCCTTCCTTTTTGGCCTCCCTGCGGAGCGCCTCCAGATCCGCGCCGGGTGCGGTCATTTTCTTCAAGGATTCCGAAGCAGGAAGCACTTCAAAAATGCCGGTTCTACCAAAATAACCGGTTCCGCGGCACTTTTGACAGCCTTTACCTCGGTATAACCGGATATTCCCATTGTCACCGGATTCCAGCCCGAGAGATCTAAGCTCTTCGGTATCCATGTCAAACGATTCCTTGCAGTGCCCGCAAATGGTTCGAACCAGCCGCTGGGCCGCAACACCGATCAGGGTTGCCTGGATCAGAAAAGCGGGTAAGCCCAGATCCAGAAGCCGTGTGATGGATGAGGGCGCATCATTGGTATGAAGGGTCGATAATACCAGGTGTCCGGTCAGCGCCGCTTGGACGGCATTTTGGGCGGTTTCCAGGTCCCGCATCTCTCCTACCATAATAATATCCGGATCCTGTCTCAAGATATTTCTTAAGATAGTGGAAAACGTAACTCCTATGGCGGATTGGACCGCAATCTGATTAAAGGGTTCATAAACCATTTCAATAGGATCTTCCACGGTGGTGATATTGATTTCCGGAGAAGAGATACTTCGGAGTGTAGAATATAATGTGGTCGATTTACCGCTCCCGGTGGGCCCGCATACCAGCATAATGCCATGGGGCCTGGTAATCAGGCGGTTGTAGCGGATTAAATCCATGGCGGTAAATCCGAGCTGATCGAGATCCTGGAATAAGATATCAGGGTCCATGATCCGGATTACCACTTTTTCCCCAAACGCCACCGGAACCGTTGAAATCCGCATTTCAACTTCAACCCCGCCTTTATCGGTTTTGACCCGCCCGTCCTGGGGGCGTCTCTTTTCAGCCATGTCCAGACGCGCCAACGTCTTAATCCGGCTGATGACCGCAGAGTGAACGACTTTGGGCAGCTCATACACCAGGTAAAGTACACCGTCGATGCGCATCCGAACCCGACTCACTTCTCTTTTGGGTTCGATATGAATATCACTGGCCCTCTGGTCAAAGGCATAGCTGAACAGGTGGTTCACCGCATTGACGATATGCTGATCGTTGGACGGAAACTCATGGGAGGATTTCAACCGAACATACTGCTCTAGGTTACCGAGATCCACCGACAGTCCCGTATACTGATTTTCGGCAGCGGCAATGGATCGTTTGAATCCAAAAAATTCATGGATGAGCTTAATGACATCGGACTTTGGGCTGACCACCGGTTTCACTTTCAAATTGGTGGCCCGGCTGATATCTTCCATTGCCTCCAGATTGAACGGATTTGAGGTGGCGATCACCAAACGACCGTCTTCAATGGCTACGGGCAGAACCAAATGCTTCAAGGCAAAAGAGCGGGGGATCGTAGTGGTAACCAGATTAAGATCGAGTTTCAGGGGATCGATTTTTTTAAAAGGGAATTGCCACTTGTCTGCCAGGGTTTGATAGATGGTTTCTTCGTCAAGGGTTCGACTGGAATCATCCGCCCTTTCCAGGTTCATAGAAGCGATCACATCTACGATATCGACGGGCTCGTGATCCTTTTGACCGTTTCCGGTCGGCGGTTTTTGGCGGGACAGCGTCTTTTCACGCTTCTGTTTGAGGCTGACCTGTTTGCGGGCAACCGCTTTTGCCTGGTCGGCAGAGACGAGCCCCGCTTCTTCAAGCATTCGGCAGACATCCTGACGGGAAAGCGGATGATGGTTATGGTTCTTCATTTGATTTTCAGCAAGTAGACGTCTTTGACGGCGCCTTTTGAATCTTGAAGAAATCCCACATACTGATCCTTTTGAAACCATTTGGCCGGTGCATGCCTCTGCTTGGGAGTATGAAAGGCAACGGATGAGGCCAATTGATACGGCGTGTCGTCAATGAGGATTCTATCCGGTTCGATGACATCGATATAGCCCATTCCATCGAATCTTTTTGGATAATTCTTGTAGATGGGATCATCCACGTCGATGTGGGGGATTCCGGTTCGTTTGCCGGAATCATCGGCCCGAACATCCGAGCACAGAACATTGGGGAGCAAAAAGCAGAAAAAGACAAGACCCCATAAGATGGAAAACATTATTTGATATTTTCCCCTTAGACCGATTCGTCTTAAATAATTCCTCTGATTCACTTTCATCTTATCCTCCAATAAACCATTTGCTTCCGCTCTTTTTTCTCGAAGATAGTTGTTGTGGTTCCCGCGGATGTGCTGAAGAGCTTCATTTCCCGCTCCTTGTCCGGCATGGTCAGATAGACCGGCGGATACAGAATGCCGGTAAACTGGTGGCCGGTGGGTGCAATTTTTATGGGATTGTTTTGTGCATCCCTCAAACCGTGGCTGTCCGGATCGGTGGGCGTAACCAGGTCGTTTTCGTCGATGACACCGTCGTCATTGATGTCGAACTGGGCTTCGTCCAGTCTTCCGCCGGTAGCGGCATCGATTTCATGCACAATGGAGTTTCCGCCACCGGAACAGGCATCGGTGTTCGGAGTTATTGATATGATAATGGCTTTTCCGTCCCGGATTTGCACATCCTTCACCACCCGTTCCCCCTCATTGGTAGGACTGGCTTGAGATGAATGTATCAGTTTGAAATACCAGCCGGCGTGTACGGTTTCACCGGAGTCGGCGGAGCCTATATTCGGATCCTGGCCCGAAGTGGCGTCGGCAACGGTTTTCCAGTTGGGCGCTGTATTGCTCAGGGTTCTTAAACTATTGTCGTTGACGGTTTGCCAGTCGATCTCGGTTTGTTCAAGCAGGGCTACATTATTGGCCTGGTTGGAAAGGGACGGCGTGACCGAGGAATCGAAGGTTCCCAGATATTCGCTGTCGTCTTCGTCATCCCCGTAATCCCATATGCCGAAAATCGTTTGCAGCGTCATGTCCGTCCGATCGGTTTCTCCCAGGTACTTCCCGGTTGCGAATACCACCATGTAACCTGTATTATCAGCGTGCCGCATGACATCCGGCTTGGCGGTAATCGCATGGTTTGCATATTGAAAAAGCGGCTTGGGGGTGGCGCCGGATTTAAAGGCCACATCCCAGTTGGTTTTATCGGAACTGGTCAAATCAAACTTCCAGAGATTTCCCTTCAAATCCCCGGCGTATACGTAATCCACCTTAAAGTCGTTGTTCACATCGATAAGCGCCGTTGTGGACATGCCGTTGTCGCCGCCGGCCCCGGTATCGATCTTCTTTATGACGGACCCGTCGGTATTCATGATGTAAAGCACGGCCTTGCTGCCGGAACTGTTGTACCCGTTTCCGAAGACGATGATCCACGGATAGCTCGCATCGTTGGATCTGGCGATGGTCGGTTTTGCATAGCTGTAACCCATGTCGGTGTCTGGGACGCCTTCTTTCGGATATTCCCAAAGCACCATGTCCGCAGCCGTTGCTTCCACATCCGATGGGTCGATATCGTCCGCATCGGTAACATTCAGGGCAAAATAGCCTTTGCCCCCCTTGCCCAGCCCCCCCACCAGCATCGATATGCTGCCGGTGATACCGCTTCCGGTTACGTTTTGCTGCACCGTGGGGGTCTGATCCACAAAAAATTTATGGGAGAAAGTCGTCTCTTTCAACGCCGTCAGATTTGAAAACACCAGGTTGGGAATAAAGCCGAATCGCTCCTGGCCGGTGGTGGCGTTGAAGCCGTGAAGCATGCCGTCATTGGCGCCCACAAATACGGTGTTTCCCAAAAGGACCGGAGCGGAATGAACGATATCTCCCAGTTTGCTCCCCCGGGTCCGGAAGTTGGCGACTGTTTTCCCCCTGATGTATTCGAGTATTTTTTTGGCTTCCAAATCGGCAGCCGAATCGGCGACCAGATCCGACCCGAGGGCGGTCTTCTGGGTATTCGTCAACTCACTGTAACGAAACGGGATGCCGTCATCGGTTCCGTTGTAGGTCACAATGAGCCGTCCGGTATCCCAGTTCTGATTCTGAATCTGCTCGGATGCTTTCCATTTAATCGCACTGGCTTCCCGGTTCACCGCACCGGTGGTGGGGTTGACCGGATAGGCCACCACGTCGCCGGTCCAGGTGCCGGTACTGTAAAGGGATTGATAGAGTATGGTGGAACTGCTCAGTTCCTCCCCGTTTACGGAAACCGACGCACCGGAGGCCTTTCTCGCCCCGATATTTTCAAACAAAGCGGTCAAAGAGTCGATGAGTTCCTTGGGATTCGAGGCCGGGTAGAAAGCGCCCCTGCCGTTGACAGCCGCATGCCACAGATCGTCGATTTTCTGTGAATCGCCGCTGGTGGGATTCGGCCATGTGGGACGCGTTGTGGAAGCCTCCAGAAAACACGGGTCGTCGATGAACCCGTCACCGTCGGCATCCGGCGGGGTAAGGGTTCCGGTCTGTCCGAAGGATACCGTATAGGTGACCATATGCTGGTAGGCGGCACTGTCGCAGGAGTTGGTGGGCACCTGATTGCTCACACCGTCCACCAGGTCCTCTTTGTAGTACTTCATGGCCACATCCGCCAGGGTATCGTCATAACCGTCCTGATAGGGTGCGCCCGCCCCGCTGTCCTGGTTGCCCACACCGGGGGATGAGCCGTTCCAGAAGCCGTCCGTCATCAAAATGGCAAATGCCTGCTGGCATGCGCCTCCGGTTGCTTCTGTGGCGAAAGGCGAACTTCCCAGATTCCCTGTTTGCCCGTCATTATAATCGAGATACTGGCCCACCCTTTTCAGTGCGATTCTTAAGGGTGTCCCGCCGCTGGAATTCATGCCGTAGAGCGTTGTCAGCAGGCTGTTGCTCTGGTCCACGTTCGCGAGTTGACCGCCTGAAATCTGCTCGAATTTCACGGCGTCTGCACACGCATGATCCGTGTTGTTGCCGGGGGTATGGTTGATTTCCACGTATTCCGTTCCGTCCCCTGTGAAGGTGTATGTACCCAGCGGCATCCACGTGTTTTCGTTGGCCCTTTGGTTCTTGGTGACCGTACTGGTGCCGCCGGCGTGTTTTACGGTATAGGGGACATCGGCGGCGTAACTATCGTAACTCCGCCAGTAGGCAGAGACTATGTAATCCCCTGCCGACAAGTTCGAGGGCGTCCATCGTGCGGTAAAATTCTGGCCGATGCCGTTATTGAAGTTATTGTTGACACTCGTGTCATAGAAGTCTCTTTCATACCCCTCGCCGGAATGGCTGGGCTGGTGAAACCAGCTTCCGGATTTGGTGAATCCCGCATGATCCTCGTCCATGATGACGACCTGGAGGACCGCTACTTCCAGCTTCACGGGAAGCACGGTCTGCTTGATCTGGTCGTTGATACTGTAGATACCGACCTGGGCGCCCTCGATGCTGTTTATGACGCTTCCCACCGCGGCTTTGGCGGTCAGCTCCCGCCTTCTGTAATACTGGAACCAGTTGGCAAAGTTCTGAAGGTCTGCGGCATCGTCCTTATAGCTGAGGAAGTTGCCGTTATCGTCATAGTTTTTGGGTCTCAGCGCAGCCGGGAGATCGGCGGCCGCCACCGCGGTCAGGTTGGTGACGTCTCCGCTGGATTCCGTTACCTGGTAGTACTCCCGGACTCCGGCGTTGAAATTGACCAGATAGAGGGTTTCACCGGCATCCAGATTGCCGTCGTCATCGGAATCCACAAAGGTGTAGTAATGGGCGCGTTTGATGCTGACGGCGCCGCCCAGTTTCTCGAATTTAACGGCGTCGGCGCACACATGGTCATTGTCGGCCCCGGGGGTATAGGCAAGCTCCACATAGTCGGTTCCGTCGCCGTTGAACGTAAACGTACCCAACAATTGAGTAGCGGTGTTCCAATTCGAATTATATCCGTCGTCTGATTGTTGATCCTTCAAAACGGTATCGGTTCCGCCGGCACGCTTGACGGTATAGGGCGCATTATTTGAGTAGTTGGGAAAGCTCCGCCACCACGCATATACTTTCCACTGACCGGCGGTCAAACCGGCAGGGGTCCACCGGGCGGTAAAGGCCTGCCCGACACCGGACCCGCCGCTGAAGGAGTTATTCACACTCGAATCATAAAAGTCCCTATTATACCCTTCGTTGTGATCGTTCTCGTAATACCAGTTTCCGGTTTTACTAAATCCCGCATCATCATTGTCGATGATGATGGTCGAGCCTGAAGCGGTGATGGAGTAATATTCATTGGTGATGTTGTAGGTGGGGCTCGCATTAATGGGATTGGACCTGGGCGTCGTGGTATTTGCATCGCTCATGGTCGGCCAGGGATTGTAGGCAACCAGCGGGTTGTAGTACATCTTGTTGAAGCCGTGCCAGGTGGCCTTCCATTCATCATGCTCGTCGGCGCCGATGGTGTTTCCGCTGACATTGTCCGAATTGGTATAGAGATACTCATCGGCCCCTTCATACTTTCCCTCGGATTGGCCCTCAACAATAAACTCCCAGTCCATGCTGCCGGAATCGTCCAGTATGAACATCACGATGGGCGGGGCTGCCGTAACCTTGGTATCAACGGGGCTGTCGCTGATGTCGATATCCCCGTATGCCGGAATCCCGATGAATAGAATGAGGATGGGAATAAGGGTAAGAAGGATTCCTTTTCGAATGGATGTTGAACCCATTTGAAGCTCCTTTCTTTAAAATCGTTTTCTGTAACCGAGTTCCACCAACGATTCTCCGTCGGTACTTCTGTAAAGCCCGTAAACGGCATATTCATGCAGACTGGTGCTCCCCAGGCTGAGGGAAGAGCCTCCCGCGATTCCGACATCCACGATGGAAAAGTAAGTGGCGCCGTCCGGGTCGATGTTTAAGTCTGCGGTTACTGCATTGTCGTTCCCGCCTACATTATCATAATCCCAGCTGCTGCTTTTCGTCATATCCACCGTCGCGTTGAAGAGGGTCAGATATACCGGTGTCCTATTGATCAGCACGTTGGTATCGGTTTCGTTTTCAAGCCGCTGGGCCGCTTCCATGGCGCCGGCTTCAGCCTTGTAGAAGTTCCTTTTGAAGTTCCTGTCGTTTCCCGCAATCTGGACCTCAATGGTGGAGGTGGTGGTTGCGGATACGCCGAGCAGGCTTAAAAAAGCCAGCATCATAAGTGTAATAACCAGAACCGATCCGTCTTCCCTGCCCAATCGGTTTATGCTTCGTATCTTCATGCCGTTCATGCTGCTGCCTCTACTTTTTGGGTCGAACCTTTATTGAATCAGAAATTTGGTTTAATCCCTGTCAAGACGGTGGTTTTATTTAATCCGGTAACTGTGACCGTAATCAGCTTGGTATTCGGCACGGGGAATCCAACGGTACTATCGCTCACCGTCCAGGTGACGGTATGGTAATCCGGCGGATTTGCCTCAGTATGCGGATTCCCTGCCGGGTCGAGATCCGCATGGGTATAAGTCAATGCCATGAGCACTTCCATTTTATCCTGTGTATAGGTGGTCTGCTCCGCCTGCCATCTGGCTGAAGCATTTCCCTGCATGGCCATGATCTGCATCTTGGCGATGGCCAACATCCCGATGGCCAAGAGCGATATGGCGATGAGCACCTCAATGATGGTAAACCCCGCTTCTCGTTTTTCCTTTTTAGGGTGAAGTGACAGTCCTTCCATGTTCCCTGTGTCCGGCATGTAACGGTTCCCCCTACAGGCCCAGGTTCCGGCATTTAATGTGTGTGGTCATCATGATGCGCCGGAAATGGTCGTTTTGCGCCGTTAAAATCGTGGTTCCCTGCTTGTTTTTATACTCCACCGAGTTGGTATAATCATTATCCATCTGTTCGGTTCTGGCCACCACCGTGACTTGAACCGCACGGATATCCGAAAGATCGGCTATCGGAAACGGCAGCACGGCGGAGTTCTTGTCCAGGTAGACAAAATCGAGCGCATCGATATTCTCTGCAATCAGGCGGGTGACCCCGTTATCGGTCCGCTCGAGATCGGTGTCCCCGTCTCCATTGTTGTCGTTTATGGCATAGGTAATATCCTCATCCGTACCGGTGGTCTTGCCGTCGGGATAGATATCTTCAGCCGCCTCATCAACGGTTCCGTCGCTGTCATTGTCTTTGCCGTCGGATTCCCCGCCGGTGATATCCATGGTGAATTGAATGGTGTTGGCTTGGGCGACTTCAATACCGGCGCCGGCATTTCCGGTGGGATCACACCCCGCCATCCGCAACTCCCGCTCCATATAATACAGGGCCGCCCTGATATTCTGCCGCATGCCGGCCATCTGGTTTTGCACAATATAGGTTTTCTGCTGGCTCAGGTACGAGGAATAGACGGCCGTCATAACCAGGGATCCAAGGGTCATAGCGATCAGCATTTCAACCAAAGTAAACCCGCTTCGATTATTCATGATCGTCTTTACAAATGGGGTATTCATTAATTCCATGCCGCGCCTGCCCATCGATGCGTTAAAATGACCCCGCTCACACGGGTTCCGACAGCATAGGACAAGCTGTTATTATTGTTGTCCAGATAAACATACCCGGCGTTGCAGGTCCCACGGGAATTAAACGTAAGTATATTGACATTATAACTCACATTGTCTCCCGGAAGCGCCCCTCCTCCGGTGGTTGCATTGGTGGTGGCAGACCCGGACCCGTATCCGACCCCGCTTCCGTATCGGGCGAAATCAAAAGTGCGCTCAACCGTATTCGCCACCCCCGCACCGAAGACCGTGGACCAGACATTGTCCGGCCCGCTGTCCGAACAAATGTGATACTGGCCGTTCGCCGTATCAAACACCACGGCCCAGTTTTTATTCGCTTTAATCGCATTCAGTTTCGCCCATTGGAGATTGGAAAAAAGATCGTTCGCCGCACCCTTCAGGTGATAGTTCGGCAGCCAACCGAGAATACCGGGAATTGCAAACGCCATGAGGACGGCCGCCAGTCCAACGACGATCATGAGCTCAACCAATGTGAAACCCGACTCTTGTTTCATGGAAAATAACCTTTAATCCTCATTGTGAATTAATACAATTTCTGTGCCATTATGCATGCGGGAACAATAATCCATCCCTACGCGCACGTTGAGAACTGTATCTGATGTGTAACAACCTGATTTTACTATTAATAAATTTTTAATGCAACAGCTGATTATTTTTTCTGACGAAACATGGTTTTACAAATCATTCAATATCTGAAAAAATGTTCAAAATTTTGTAACATGGATTCAAATTTTTTATACAGAATCGAAACCTTCAACGTTTGCAGCAAGGGAAAAGCCGACGGGTAATTGTCATAATTATGCAGGATTTTCAGGTTCAAAGCAATGAAGATTGAATATGAAAATTCCGTGGGGGCTCCATATGGATGGGGGCAAATGGGGTCAGCGGTTTCGAATAGACTCGACGCCGTTTTGAAGCATTCGGATTCCGAGAGTCGGACCGGTACCGAAGCCCGCACCCTCCCGTTTCAGTCGCTCTTTTTTCCGGGTCCAATCCGGATGATTGGTGGGATGGTTAAATGCTTCCGGATGCGGCATAAGCCCGAAAATCCTACCGGTGGGATCACAGATACCGGCAATATCCTGAACCGATCCGTTGGGATTATAGGGGAATTGCTGTTGGGCAGGGTTTCCGTCCGGCAATGCATACTGCACCGCGACTTGGTCGGTACTGAAAAGCCGTTCGATGGTGTGCGGGTCGGAATAAAATTTACCTTCTCCGTGCCGCACAGGCAGGTCTATGGTGTCTATGCCTTTGGTAAAAACGCAAGGAGAATCATTATTGATTTTTAACGTCACCCAGTCGTTTCTGAAATTGCCGCAGTCGTTATAGGTCAATGCAACGGACCGGGTCCGGTAGTCCTGATCAAATCCGGGCAGCAACCCTAAATTGACGAGCGCTTGAAATCCGTTGCAGATTCCTAAAATCAGATTCCCCCGCTCTGCAAACCTCAGAAGCTGATCTCCCAGATTCGTTCTCATTCGGATGGCTTGTATGACCCCTGCCCCGTGATCGTCACCCCAGCCGAATCCACCGATGAATACCATGATCTGGAAATCATCCAAACCCACGGATCCGTCGATTAACGAATTGATATGAACCCGACTGGCTTCGGCTCCGGCCAGCTTAAACGCATATTCCGTTTCGTAGTCGCAATTCAACCCGTAGCCTGCCAAGACCAATACGTTGACTTCGCCTTCGTTCATATCAAATCTCCAAAAGGACGCTTCCAGGCCGCTTTTAGTTCCGACACCGGCAGAGAGAGAATCGACTCGCCATTTAACCCTTGAACCGTCAAATCGGCGGTTTCGGTCACACGGCCGATACAGGCGCAGGGCAGTCCAGGAAAAACCGCTTCAAATCGGTCCTTGCATTCAGGATCGATGGTAACGATAAAGCGTCCGGCCGACTCTGAAAACAGCAAGGTGTCGTTCCGCTCGATATCCGCCATGGGAACCGTATTGAGATCTATGGCCATTCCCAGGTTTCCGCCCATTGCCACCATGGCCAGATGAACGCCCAATCCTCCCCGATAAATCCCGTGCACGGAGGCCATCAGATCGTCCTGAACGGCTTGCCCCAGCGCAGTATAGAGTTTGGAAAATTCTTCTGGAATTACCTTGGGAACATTCAATCCCGTATAACCGAAATGCTCGTAGTATTCGGAAGCGCCCAGTTCGTCGCGGGTAACCCCCAGAACATACACCAGATCCCCTGCAACCTTGCTGTCCAGGGTGAGACACTTTCCGATGTTTTGAATGACCGATGTGGCTGAAAACTGAAGCGTTTCAAGGGCTGAAATT
>DUZK01000111.1 GCA_013349495.1 Deltaproteobacteria bacterium | reverse complement strand
CGAAACTTGCGGTGATCTTGACGGTATCTCCTTCCGGTGTTTTAACCCGCATTGCGCAAACCACTTGTTTCAACCGTTCGGCCAATTCCATGGCCCGGGTTCGCTTGGTGTCCGGAAGAACCAGTACAAATTCTTCACCGCCATATCTTGACAGATAGTCACCTTTCCGGATTTTTAACTGTATCGCCTCGGCCACTTTCCCTAGCACCAAATCGCCTACCAGGTGACCAAATTGATCATTTACCCCTTTGAAATGATCTAGATCGAACATAATGATGGATAGATCTCTTTGGTATCGTTTTGCGTTGGCAATATTATGTTCGATTAATCGATTGAACTCACGCCGATTGTAACAATTGGTCATGGAATCAAATGCCGCAGCACTTTCAAGGCGTTTGATATTCATTAAATTTGCAAGGGAAATCCCGAGGGATTTTACGATAATATTAATGATTTCATTGTGATATAAGAACATCCGCCTGTCGGGCAGGATATACAGCTTGGCATAATATTTACCGTCCATGAGCACGTATGAGATCAGGTCGGTGGTATGAAAGGTGACGGGGTTCCCACGCTTTTCCTTGCTTTCATGCAGGGGATGCGTTTTGAGCTTGCCCCGGGTTCCGAAATCGTTCTTTATTATTTTCCCCATGGATTTTTTATAGATGCTCGGGTCGATCCAAACATCCACTTTATCGTCATCCTGGACGGCAAACGCAAACAGTCTGTAGTTCAAGATGTCTTTCAAGCACAGGGAGGTTTCCTGAATGATACCGTTCAGATCCTGCATCTCGTTGATGCGGAGCATGTAACGACTCAGGGTCTTATAATCGATCTTCTTTGCAACTCCGAAAAGAACACCTGTGGCTACCGATACATTTCGAAGCAATCTTTTGAAAAAGTATTCCATGGTCTATCTTCCTGTATTTATGTGTCGAAAGAGAACTGGTTGAAAAACAAATATGCAAATACAATGCCATTTGTATAACCATTTGAAATCGCATACATTTCATAAAGACAGGACATGGCTGGGAGGAATTTTTTGCCCTGCCGCCATTTAAGGTTTTATTAATTTATTTCAACAGGTTATGCTTGTTAGCGTCGAATGTTTGCCATTATTCGGAATCTATGCAAAATTTATAAAAAATTCTACTTTGCGTCATAATATTGACTAAATTTGATGGCGTTTATGGAGGTCGTCAGGCTGAGTCTTCTTCGCTTTTTGATCCTTTTCGGGTTTATTGACAATTTCGAATATCGGCTTAACTTGGAACTAATTGAATTTTGGCCCGAATATGATCACCGCGCATCACAGAGGAGAGCTGTATTCCGGCAGATTATAGATTGTTAAAGATGGAGGCTGTTAATGGCTTTTGAAACCAAAGAACAGGTTTTAGAGAAGATACTGTCCAAAGAAAAACCCAATTGCCCTCACTGTAGTGAAGAAATGAGCCTATGGGAAGTCCCCCCGGTGGCTATGGGTGACGGTCTGGGCTGGGGCACGCCCTACTTATACATATGCTTTAATGATGATTGTCCGTTGTATCGAGAGGGTTGGGATAATATCCGGGAAAATTATGGACAAACCGCGTCTTACCGGTGCATGTGTTACCCGGAAGGCGGTAATTACGAATGCATACCGGTATTCGGTCCTCAGGGCGCCAAAGGGCAAATCATCGACGAACAGGTACTGGCGGAAGAGGAAGCGCTAAAAGAGGCGACGAAACAGGGATTTTTAACACTTGCTGAATGTTATCGATCCAACGATTGGCAGACCGTGCTGGAGCTTTTACTGGACGGCCGTCTTCCTGGGCAGGTCCGGATAAAGGCCGCCGAGATGCTCGGAGATATCGGAGAACTGAAAGCCGTGGAAGCCATGCGGAATCATAAATTCGGTATTGAGCGTCTTGTTAAACAAGTAGAAGAATCGATACATAAGATCCATGATCGAAATTTTACACGGGAATGTCCCTTCTGTGCTGAAATCATTAAGAAAAGAGCCAAACTGTGCAAGCACTGCGGTAAGGATGTGGCGGGACAGTAGACTTTTAGCTTGATGAATCGATCAACGATTCTTCGGTCATCAACTCGGGCTTTTCAATGCCCATGAGTTCTAAAATGGTCGGGGCGATATTTCCCAATACGCCTCGCTTCAGCCGCACGTTTTTTCTGGAGTCATCAACCAGAATAAAAGGAACCGGATTCAAAGAGTGTGCGGTATGTATGCCTCCGGAATCGCTGATCATTTGTTCTGCATTGCCGTGATCGGCGGTAATGAGGAGCACTCCGTTTTTCTTTTTCACCCGATCAACGATCTGCTTCACGCACGTATCTATGGTTTCACATGCTTTAATCGCAGCGGTGAGATCGCCGGTATGCCCCACCATGTCCATATTGGCGAAGTTCAAAACGATGAGGTCGTATTTATCGGATTCAATTCGGGATAAAACCTCCCGGGTCACTTCCAAGGCGCTCATTTCCGGCTTGTGATCGTAAGTCGGAATATCGCGGGGAGAAGGAATCAAGCATCGCTCCTCACCTTCAAACGGGTTTTCCTCTCCGCCGTTTAAAAAGTATGTGACATGGGCGTATTTTTCCGTCTCGGCGATGCGAAGCTGACGGAGGCCGTTTTTGCTGATCACTTCTCCAAGGATTCCACTGAGATGGATTGGAGGAAATGCAACCGGCAGCGAAAAACCCTCCCCATAAAGCGTCAAACATACATATCCTGACAGATCCGGAACCCGTTTACGCTCAAATGCATCAAAATTCGCCTCTGTAAAAGAACGGGTGATTTGGCGTGCCCGATCGGCCCGGAAATTAAAGAATATGATGCCGTCTCCATCCCGGACGATGCCAATTGGATTTTGGTTGTCATCCGCAATGGCAATGGGACAGATAAATTCATCGGTTTCATCGCGCCCGTAGGCATGTTTTACCGCTTCCACCGGGTCATTTTCCAAAACGCCTACCCCGCCGGTATAAAGCCGATGCGCTTTCTGGGTTCGGTCCCACCGGGTATCCCGATCCATGGCATAATAACGCCCGCAGATGGTGGCGATCGCTGCTGATCCGTGTTCATGGATGTATTTTTGTAGTTGCGCAATATAGATTTTCCCGCTGTCCGGACTGGTATCCCTGCCGTCTGTAATGGCATGAACATATACGTTTTCGATACCGTTTTTCTTTGCCAAATCGATCAGTGCAAATAAATGGTTTAAGTGACTGTGGACACCGCCATCTGAAACGAGTCCCATGAGATGAAGGGAAGAATGTCGCCCCTTTATCGTTGTCATGAGATCATTCAGGACATCATTTTCAAAGAAATTTCCATTTTCGATGGCCTTATCGATTCTTACAATATCCTGATACACCACCCGTCCGGCTCCGATATTCAGATGGCCGACTTCAGAGTTTCCCATAATTCCTTCGGGCAACCCGACAGCTTTCCCCGAACATATTAACTCGGTATTGGGGTAGGTATTCCCGAGTTTATCCAAAAAGGGCGTTTTTGCGATATAAACCGCATTACCTTCCGTTTCGGTTCGTTTTCCCCAGCCATCCAGAATGACCAGCATACATAACGATCTTTTACTCATTGTTGATTTCCGTTTCCTCTCGAGTTGAATCATTGTTTTGGTTTTTATCCGTTTTGCGTCAATCCAGAGACTTTCAAGGTCATAAAAGGAGCGTATGGATTCATAAAAGACATGAATAATGACATGGCCGTAATCGAGCAGCACCCAGTGCCCGTCTTTTATGCCTTCGACATTCATGGGCTTGATATTTTGCTTCTTAAGATCCGAGACAATGTGTTCGGCAATGGCTTGAACTTGACGATTGGATCTCCCGTGACAGATGATGAAGGCGTCGGCGATGGAGGTGAGGGAACTGACATCCAACACCACCAGTCCCGAAGCCTTTCGACCGAGAGCCGCCTTAACATAAAGATCAATAGAAGGGTCGAAACTTTCTGTCATAAATAGAGTCCTTTAGTTACAATATAATCGGCAACTGAATCAGGAACCAGATACCGGATCGATTTTCCCCTGCCGATTAAATCACGGATATGCGTGGATGAAATGTCCAGGGATGTAATATATGCGATAAATATGGACTGCTTTTCCGGATGGATAAAACAGGATAGATCTTCAGAATAGGAATATTTTTCAGATATCTTGGTTTTCAGAAAGGTTTCAAAATAACTGTGGCGTTTGGGGGCCATGGAAAACCGATCGCCGGGACGCAGCATGATAATCATGGGAACCAGATCGAAGAAGTCTTTATATGCTTTCCAGGTGTCGATTTCATAAAATGCATCAGTCCCGAGGATCAGATAAAATCGGGGGTCCTTCGGCAATATCTTCTGGAAGTGATGCACCGTATCAATGGAATAAGACGGACCGGGCCGGTCCAATTCCACATCCGAGACAATAAAATCCGACTGATCGGATATGGCCAGTTGGATCATGTGAAACCGGTCTTTTGCATCCACCACGCCGCGGGGTGATTTATGCGGTGGTATTGCGGAAGGAATTAGATAGATCTTGTCGAGCCCGAATTCTTCTTTTACTTCAAGACTGGCTCGGAGATGGCCGTAATGTATGGGGTTAAATGTGCCTCCGAAAAGACCGATCCGCATTCAAATACCCTAACCCGGATAAATCCGCCAAAGGGCGGCGGACAAGCCGGAAATTCCAAATCACAAATATCAAATACTCCAAAAATCACAACACGCGGCGCAAGCGCCTGCGCGTGACCGAAACCCAAAATCTCAAACATGTTCAGGATGTCTAAAAATTTGAAATTTGTCTGTAATTTGCCTGCCCGCCGTTTTTCTGGCGGGGTGCTTGTGTATTGATTTTTATATAAAGCAAAAAAATAACGATTTAGGCTAACGCTATTAATAGATTGTGTTGCATTTGCACAAGGGTCTAATTTTTAATAACACCTTTGCTTCTTGAGGTAAAACGGATTCAATCACCCCTGCCGGATGTCGTTCAACTCATCCAACATTTTCCGTATATCATAGAGGAGGTCCGCGATACCCTGTCGGGTCAAGGCGGAGATCTGAAAAACCTTAATCGGCTTTAAAACAGCCTCAAACCGACCGGCTGCTGCTTTGATGCCCGGGACATCCAATTTGTTGACCACAACAATCTGGGGTTTGGCGGCCAAAGCCTCGCTGTATTGTTCCAATTCACGATTAACGATGGTGTAGGATGCCGTTGGATCGTCCGGCTCGATCGCCGTTCCATCGATCATGTGGATCAATATCCGGGTTCGTTCAATATGCCGGAGAAACTGAATCCCCAGACCGGTTCCCTCATGAGCCCCTTCAATTAGTCCGGGCATGTCGGCCACCACGAAGGGTTCCCCCCAGTCGGTTTGTACCACACCGAGGTTTGGTATCAGGGTCGTAAAGGGATAATCTCCGATCTTGGGCTGAGCAGACGAGATGGTGCTGATGAGGGTGGATTTTCCGGCATTCGGCATCCCGATGATCCCCACATCTGCGATGAGCTTGAGCTCCAGTTTGAGGGAGAGCGTTTGTCCGGGCTTCCCGGGCTGGGCATAACGCGGCGACCGGTTGGTGGAGCTTTTAAAGCGGCTGTTACCCCTTCCCCCGGTGCCGCCTTCTGCGATCGTATGGGTCTCATTCGGCCTTGAAAAATCTTTTAGGACGGCTTCGGTAGCTGCATCTTTCACCAGGGTGCCGGGAGGCACTTCGATGACGAGATCTTTTCCGTTTTTTCCGGTTTTATTTGTCCCCTGGCCGTGAGCGCCGTTTTCAGCCTTGAAATGTTTTTTGAATCGGAAATCAAAGAGGGTATAATGACTGGATGTTGATTTTAAAACGACGTGTCCCCCACGCCCACCATCACCGCCGTCCGGTCCACCGCGGGGGATAAAGGCTTCACGTCTGAAACTGACACATCCTTTTCCGCCATCACCGGATTGGACGGAAATGGTCGCCTCATCCAGAAACTTCACGCTTCATATACACTGACTCGTTTGCGCGATCGTCCCGCCCGTTCATAGGAGACAATTCCGTCTATTTTTGCGAAGAGGGTATAATCTCTGCCCATGCCCACATTATGTCCGGGATGTATCCTCGTTCCGAGCTGACGCACCAATATGTTTCCTGCTTTCACCGGGTTTCCACCGAATCGTTTGACACCGCGGCGCTGGGAATTGCTGTCTCGGCCGTTTTTTGAACTCCCTCCGGCTTTCTTGTGTGCCATTTGTCCTGCTCCTTAAATATATAAATGATTTCAAATAGTTTCAAGCTTCGATACTATCGATTTGGATTGCCGTAAAAAACTGCCGGTGTCCCTGTTTCCGGCGATATCTTTTTCTGCGCTTATATTTAAAAACGATTATCTTTTTCGCCTTACCCTGCTCCACGATATGTCCCTGTACCGTTACCTTATCCAGAACCGGCGTTCCGATCTGAATCTTTTCACCGTCAGATACCATAAGCACTTTATCAAATGAAAAAGGAGCTCCGATTTCTCCTGGCAACTTCTCAATCCGAACAGTCTCACCTTGTTCGACTTTGTACTGTTTTCCACCCGATGATATTACCGCATACATGAATTGATCCTCCTCTGGAGATATCTGCTCAAAAAACACTTTATATTAATGAAAAGTTTTTTTTTGTCAAGCAAAAGTTAATGGTTTTAGATCGATTCCTTCGTTTTTGGCTATAAAAAGAAATATATGGATCGAATTTTAATATGTCTATCTCTGTCGATTTTAACGGTTTTGACATAATCTCTATTTTTCAGTTTGCAGATTTCCATTCGGGAACCTATAATAATAGATAATACAATTTGAATTGTAACTATAATCATTCAGAACGAGAGCAGACCATGAAAGTTGTCTCATTGGCCATCAGCAAGAAAAAGGGTACCCGGAAGGATATTATTCCTGCGGCAAAAGTGATTGAGGATTTTGGGTTTGAAGGAGACGCCCACGCCGGAGACTGGCATCGGCAGGTCAGCCTACTTGCCTCGGAAAGCATTGAAAAAACAAAAGATGCCGGACTGGATGTCACATTCGGTGATTTTGCCGAAAATATTGCCACAGAGGGGGTCGACTGGAAAGCGATTCCCGTCGGAACCCGGGTAAAGATCGGTGAATCCGTGCTTTTGGAGATCACCCAAATCGGGAAAGAATGCATACGAAAATGCGCCATCTATTATCAGGCCGGGGACTGCATCATGCCAAAGGAAGGGGTCTTTGCACGGGTTCTGACCGGCGGCAGGATCCAAAGTGGAGATGCGATTGAACTGATCTAAAGGAGTGTGGGGTGGAGACTTCTCAAAACCATTCAGTATTACACTGGAATGGAACCTTCAATAATTCTGCGGACCGTCACCTTATCGGTGAAGAGCCGCTTTCCATAAGATTACAGGGAAATCCGTATTCAGTGGTTATGCGAACCCCCGGAGATGAGATAGCGCATGTCGCAGGATTCTGTTTAGGAGAAGGTATCGTCGACTCACCGGACGATTTCACCACCATCGCATTTTGCGACGACGTGGACACGAACGTGATTGCTGTAACCCTAAAGCCTGAAAGAAGAGCGGGTATCTCCGAGATTCTTGACAGGAGAGGGTTTATCAGTCAAACCAGCTGCGGTCTATGCGGAAAAGAGATCGTAGAAGACCTCTACCAAACCCTGAAACCGATAGAAGATGACCGGAAAATGGATATTAAAAAGGCTGCGGCCTGCATGGATCGGTTACCAGAACACCAGCCCCTCCGACAGAAAACCCGAGCTGCCCATGCTGCTGTATTATATGATTCCGATTTTAATCTACTCTCTTCTGCTGAAGATGTGGGCCGTCACAATGCACTGGATAAGGCTGTTGGAAAACTGTTTCTTAACGGTAATCTGTCCAAAGCATCCATGCTGGTACTTTCATCCCGTATCAGTTACGAACTGGTGCAGAAGGCGGCCAGGGCTCGAATTCCGATTATCCTTGCCATGTCGCGACCGACCGCCCTTGCGGTGGATCTGGCATCTAAATTGAACATGACCCTGGGTTGTGAATCCGATGATGAGGGACTATATGTGTTTTGCGGTTCCCAGCGGCTTCCTTCAGCGAAATCCCCCTAAAAAGTCATTCATTCTTGACACCATCTTCATTTATTAATAAATCATGGACCCATCGACAATAAAACAGAATTCCACAGGACTTTTTCTTAAGCCCTTTGTGGGGAGTGTATATAGTGAGCGTTAATGCAGAACCGGTAGCTTCTTCGGGAGTCCCCTCAACAGAAGAGCTATTTGTGGGACCGGCCCGGAGAAAGCGGCTGAATCAATGGCTTGCCACCGGAATCTGCGGTAACGACATCACCTCTTCCTGTCTGTATGTGTCGGCCATTGCAGCGGTTTTTGCCGGGGTTCTGGCGCCGCTGGTTCTCCTGATGGTCGTCTTTGTTCTCTATCTTTACAAAAAGGTCTATACAGAGGTGGTTGAAGCCCTGCCCCTTAACGGGGGCACATATAACTGCCTGTTGAACTGCACATCCAAGTTCGCCGCCGCCCTCGCCGCCTGTATGACCATCCTCTCCTATATCGCAACGGCGGTGATTTCTTCCAAGACGGCAGTGGACTATGTATATTCACTTTATCCCCACTTCAACGTCACCCACGGCACGATACTGGTCCTGGCCGTATTTGCCGCCCTGGCCATCATCGGCATTACGGAATCGGCCATTGTTGCGCTTTGTATATTCATCTTCCATATGGGAATCCTGGCCACGTTTATTATCATCGGCTTTTTCAGCATTCCCTGGGACTTTTCTGTTTTTGCCGAGAATCTCAAGACACTACCGACGGGCAACGGGTTATTGATCGCCATCGCCCTGGGGTTTTCAGCAGCCCTGCTCGGCATCAGCGGGTTTGAGAGTTCCGCCAATTTCGTTGAAGAACAGGATGTCGGGGTTTTCCGAAAGACGCTTCGAAACATGCTGGTGGCTGTCGGCGTCATCAACCCCCTCACCTCCATTCTGTCCCTGTGCATGCTGCCGGTTGCCACTATCATCATATTTAAGCGGTACCTGTTGTCGGAAATGGCGTATATGATGGGGGGGCAGGTGTTTAAAATTATCGTGGTGCTGGATGCGGCTGCAGTACTCTCCGGAGCGGTGCTCACCAGTTTTATTGGCGTGACCGGTCTGGTTCAGCGGATGGCACTGGACCAATGCCTTCCCCAGTTTCTGCTCAAAAAGAATCGCAGGAAAACGTGCCATCGGATTATCATCACCTTTTTTCTGCTCTGCTCATCCATTCTGATTGTCACAAAGGGAGAGCTGCTATCCCTGGCCGGGGTCTATACCATCTCCTTTCTCGGGGTGATGACCCTCTTCGGCATTGGGGATATCTTCCTGAAGACCCGCCGCAAAGAATTGAAGCGAACCTATCGGGCGCCATGGAGCGTTATTCTCGTTGCCATTTGCGCCACCTGTGGCGGAATGATCGGAAATATCGTTATCGACTACATGAACCTGTTCTTCTTTCTCCAATATTTCATCCCCACCATTATTATCGTGCTTCTCATGTACCTCCGAATTCCCATATTGAAGACGGTGCTGGAGTTATTGAACAATCTTATGTCTAGTATCTTGGTATGGCGAACAAGGGTCATCGACTCCATCACCGGCATTACCGACCAGCGGGTTATTCTTTTCACGCGTGCTGTGGGTCTTGAGCGATTGCACACCGCATTCAGTTACATTGTCAAAAATGAATCGAGTCGATCCGTGGTGGTGATGCATCTCTTTTCCAACCCGGAGTACAATGAGGAAGATTCGCTCAAAAAGAGCCTGGAAACCATCGGTGAAATATTTTCTACGCTAAAATTGCAATTGGTCGTCCGGGAGGGTCGATTCGGACCGGAAATCATCGATGAGGTTTCCAGAGAATATGGTGTGGCAACCAATAACATTTTCATCGGAGCCCCGGAAGAAAAGCATTCCTTTTCCGTCCGGGATTTGGGAGGAGTGAGGGTTATCTTCTAGTTTCGATTTTCGAATTTTGATTTGCGATTTAGGCAAATAGGATTGCCTTCAATTTTTATCCAGTATCCAGCGACCAGTATCCAGTATCGGTTGCTAAATTGAAATAAATTTGGATCGCGAAATTATCGTCAACATCTTGTCAATATAGATTTATTAAACGCCTATCGGTGGTTCCAGTATGATCCGGCAGTCCGCCACAGTTGCCCCTTCACCCTGTGCATGAATCAGCAGCGGATTGATATCCAATTCTTTGATTTCAGGGTGGTTCATCACCATATCCGATAACTGAACCAACGATTTTTCAATGGTTTCAATATCGGAATAGGGACGCCCCCTAAATCCTTTAAATATTTTAAATCCTTTAATGTTTCGTATCATGCGACGGGCTTCATTCCTTCCGATAGGCGCCAATCGGAATACCACATCTTGAAACAACTCCACATAAATCCCTCCAAGGCCGAACATCAGCAAGGGGCCGAAAACCGGATAACGATTCATTCCCAATATGGTCTCATCACCCCTTGCGGCCATTTTTTGTACCAAGACCCCTTTGATTTCCGCATCCGGGTTGTAATTCCGAGCCCGCTTGAGGATATCCCGGAACGCTATTTTAACGGAATCTTCACTGTCCAGACCCACCTCAACGCCGCCGGCATCTGATTTATGAAGTATTTGGGGGGAGACGATTTTCATAACCACCGGCAACCCCATGTCGTTGGCGATTTTGACCGCCTCTGATTCGGTTTCGGCCAAATGTGTCGGCAGCACATTGAACCCATAGCATGTGAGTAGGTCCAGGCCATCGAGTTCTCCCAGCTGGAGCCTTCCCTGCTCAATGCAGTCGTCAATGATCTTGCCGGCGCGATCGATATCGTGGTTGAAATCAAATTGTGCCAGGTGTTGACGGCTCAGCCATCTGGCGTATCTGTATAAGGCGCCGAACGCTTTGGCGGCATTTTCGGGAAAGCTAAAAACGGGTATGCCATGCTCCTGCAGGTATTTCACCCCGGATGATACATCGATAATTCCCATAAAGCAGCAGAGAATCGGTTTGTTGGATCGTCTGGCAATTCTCGTGATGGCTTCAGCGGTTCCCAGCACATCGGTCATGGACTGGGGTGTGAGGATCACAAGCGCTCCGTCAACCCCTTCGTCTCTGATCACCGCCCCCAAGGCATTTTCATATCGATCGTGGGCGGCATCGCCGATGACATCCACGGGATTATGCAGGTTCGCCGTTGTGGGCAAATGGCTGGCAAGGGCTTCGATGGTATCTTCATTAAACTTGGCCAGCTTGAGACCCGAGGATACCGTCATATCGGTTGCCACAATCCCGGGACCTCCCGCATTGGTGACAATGGCAACCCGATTTCCGGTGGGCACCTTTCTTCTCAGCTTGCCCGTCTGCGTTTCGTTTTTATAGGCAAAGGCGCTGGCAAAATCGAAAAGCTCGTGGATGCTATCCACCCGTATGATACCCGCTTGTTTGAAAATGGCATCATATACGGCTTCGGTTCCTGCCAGGGCGCCGGTGTGGGATGCTGCGGCCGCCGCACCAGCTGCCGTTCGGCCCGATTTGATAACCAGTACAGGCGTCGGTCGAATATCCCCGCATGTAATCTCTTTTACCACCTCGATAAATTCAGGACCCCTTCTAAGCTCTTCTAGGTAGATCATAATGACTTCAGTGTCCGGGTCCTGATGAAAATATTGTAATAAATCGAGTTCGTCCACATCGGCCTTGTTTCCGATGGATATGAACTTGGAAAAACCGAAATCCCGGTCTGCTGCAAAATCGAGAACCGCCGTGCACAACGCACCGCTTTGGGAAATAAAAGAGATATTCCCGGCTTTGGGCATACGGGTGGAAAAGCTGGCATTGAGTTGTGTGGTGGAAAGCGGGTTGATGACCCCAAGGCAGTTCGGACCGACCAGGGGGATATTTACTTCATTGCACAGGGATACGATTTTGTTCTCTATTTCAAGACCCTCCCCACCCACTTCCCGGAATCCGGCCGATACGATCACGACCCCCTGAACACCTTTCCGGATGGCTTCTTCGGTGGCTTTGAGTGCAAGCTTTGGAGGAAGGATGATCATGGCCAAATCCACCGGATCGGGTATTTCATGAATCGACGGATACGCTTTGACGCTTAATACCGATTTCGCATTGGGATTCACCGGATATAAGGTGCCCTTGTATCTGCCTTTTAAGATATTGGCAAAGATATCATGCCCCACCTTCCCGGGTGCGGTGGAGGCACCGATCACTGCAACCGACTGGGGAGAAAAAATGGCATCGAGTTTTTGCATGTCGCGGATTTCCTTATTGATTTCCTATGGTTAAACTTCGTTCGCTTCACTCACAATTAGAATACTGGAATATTGGAACGCTGGAATGATGGGTTCAGATGAATTCTATCGATTTTATAAAAAAGATCTTTTCCGCTTTTATACCCAATATTCCATTATTCCATCATTCCACTATTCCATGTGGCACTGCAATGTTGAGCGTCAGTTAAAAACATAATACGGTTATCTACAAAGCTCCAGTTAACATAAATGATGATCGAATCGGTATTAGTAAAAAATTCACGCGCATCGTGCAACATGTTGTAAAATCGACTAAAATTAAATGCAATCAGATCAAGT
>DUZK01000110.1 GCA_013349495.1 Deltaproteobacteria bacterium | reverse complement strand
ATCGAAGAATACGGCAGTTGTTATTGCAATTTGTATGTGTCAAAAAAATGGAATGAAGATAAGATTCCCCACCCGTACGTTCCGGAAAGGCGATCGCCTGAAAAATATGATCTATAATCCGCTGAATTAACCGAAATCATCAAATGCTATCATTTCAGGCTCAACACCCAGACCGTCCAGTACGATTTTCACCGCCCGAATCATCATGGGGGGGCCGCAGAGGTAGTACTCGATTTCAGTGGGATCTTCATGGGTACTTAGATAGTTATCAAGAGCCGCCTGGTGGATGAAACCGGTAAATCCCTCCCAGTGGTCTTCCGGCTGCGGCTCCGACAGCGCCACATGATATGAAAAATTATCATGATTTTTGTCAAGTTCGAGAAACTCGTCATCAAAAAACATCTCCTGCTTGGATCTTGCGCCGTACCAGAATGTCATCCGGCGCGATGTCTTTTCGATGAGCAGCTGGGTGAAAATATGGCTTCGCATCGGCGCCATGCCGGCGCCTCCCCCGATAAAGCACATTTCTCGGTCCGTATCCTTGATCAGAAAATCTCCATAAGGGCCGCTAAGGGTCAGTTTGTCTCCGGGTTTTAATCCAAAAAGAAACGAGGAGGCAATTCCCGGCGGCACATCCGCATCCGGCGGAGGCGTTGCGATACGGATGGTAAATCTCAGCACGTCCTCTTCAGGTGTATTTGCCATGGAATAGGCCCGATATACCGGCTCTTCTGCTTGGGCGTTCAATCCCCAGAGTCCGAATCGATCCCATGTCGACCGGAAGCGCGCCAGCACTTCAATCTTTCCATAGTCGAGTTCGTATTCTGGAATATCGATCTGAATATATTGGCCGGATTCAAAGTCAATCCGTTCACCGGCTTCCAACTCCAAAACCAGCTCTTTGATAAACGTGGCCGCGTTTTCATTGGAAACCACCGTCGCATTATATTTCTTGATGCTGAATATCTCCGGTGGAATCCGGATTTTCATATCTTCCTTGACTTTTACCTGGCAGGAGAGGCGGACATTTTCCAGTTTCTCCGTTCGGGTCAGGTGCCCCAGTTCAGTGGGAAGGACACCTCTACCCCCTTCATCGATGTTGCACTTGCACATGGCGCAGGAGCCTTTGCCGCCGCAGGCCGACGGAAGATAGATGCTGTTGGCGGTGAGTGCGGCCAAGAGGGTCGCACCGGAGGGAACCCGAATGCTTTTATCCGCATCTTCATTGATGATGATTTTCCGGTCGCCTTTTTGAACGACCGCTGCTTCCACCAGCAATAGCACAAAAACGAGCAAAAGAACGACGGATAAAAATATGGAAAGGCTGACAATATAGATACTGAGCATCAACGCATCCTATAGGGATATCCCCGCAAAAAGCATGAACCCGATGGCCATCAGCCCCGTTGTGATCATATTGATGCCGAACCCCTGGAGCCCCTCGGGAATGTCTGCATATCGCAGTTTCTGCTGAATGGCGGCCATGGCGACAATCGCGAGACACCAGCCGGCTCCCGAACCGAAACCGAATACGATCGACTCCGGAAATACATAATCCCGCTCGACCATAAACAAAGAGGTGCCAAGGATGGCGCAATTGACGGTAATCAAGGGCAGAAAGACCCCGAGCGCCGAATATAGGGCAGGGGAATATCGATCGATGACCATTTCAAGGGCCTGGACGATGGCGGCAATGACGGCGATAAACAATACCAATTTGAGGAAGCTCAGGTCCGTTGCCGGCAAGCCGGCCCAGGCCAGGGCGCCGGGGGCGAGCAAGAAACGATAGATCAGCCAATTTGCCGGTGTGGTGATGGTCAATACGAAAACAACCGCCACGCCGAGTCCGGTTGCGGTTTTTATATTTTTGGATAGGGCAAGAAAAGAACACATTCCCAAAAAATAGGCGAGCAGAATGTTTCCGACAAATACGGAATTTATTCCGATACTCATTAGGTTTTCCATGATCCAACCACCTATTTCCTTATGAGGGTATGCTGGAGCCAGACAAATAGGCCGATGACGATAAAGGCCCCCGGAGCCAGCACCATCAATCCCATGTTTTCATATCCTGCCGCATAAAAAGCGCTCGGGATCACGCTGATTCCCAAAAGTTTACCGGATCCCAAAAGCTCCCTGATAAAAGCAACCCCGATCAGTATCGAACCATACCCGATGCCGTTTGCCAGCCCGTCCACAAAAGACGGAATGGGCGGGTTTGCCAGCGCATACCCTTCGGCTCTTCCCAGCACGATACAATTGGTAATGATCAGACCGACAAATACCGACAATTGCTTGCTGACATCATACATGAAGGCTTTCAACAACTCGTCTGCAATAATGACCAGGGTGGCGATGATGCTGATTTCGACGATGATCCGGATATTTCTGGGAATTAAGTTTCGGATACAGGAAATGACGAAGCTGGAGACGGCCACCACCAAAGTGAGGGCCAGACTCATGACGATGGCGGTTTTGAGCTGAACCGTTACCGCCAGTGCGGAACAGATACCCAGTATTTGTTTCGATATGGGATTCGCTTCCCAAAGAGAGGCCGCAATGGCCTTGTATGATTTGCTCCGCTTAATGGCCGCAAGCGGTTTGGTCCATGTCTGTTCCATGGTTTCTTCCTCAATTTCTGAGGATGCCCTTCCTGTCCGGGTTCATCCTCCCCTGTGGACCCAATTTGAAATTCTCAAATCGAAAATTATAACTACCCTCCTCCAGGCAGCTTCTTTATCAGGTTTTTTCGGAACCGGATCGACACCGGTTCATAACTCTCCAGGATCTGTTTCACACCGGCTGTAAGATACTTTCCGGTCAGGGTCGCCCCGCTGATCCCGTCAACGTAATGGATCTGTTGATTTTTCGGAATCCGATCCGAAATCTTTCCTTTGGCTATGGAAATCGAGACAAAATTCCCTTCCTGATCGACAATTTTTTTCCCGACAAAATTCTTTTGAAACCAGTTCTTCTCGATCTCTCCGCCAAGGCCGGGCGTTTCAGAATGCTTATAGACGGTAAAGCCGGAAATGGTGGAGCCATCACGCTTAATGGCCAGATATCCCATAATCCGACCCCAAAGCCCTCGACTGTTGATGGGTATAACGTATGCCTCGATCGTATCGTCGCTGGTATAGAGATACACCGGAACATCTTGTTCGCCGCTGGTCGGCCTTTCGATGATTTTTCCGGATGGATCTGCCCAAACAGCCTGAATGCTTCGCTGGTATAGTTTTTCAATGGCCTCCGGGGCATACATCCGGTCTTCCGCCATCAGCCCGACCGATTTGAGGATATTTTTCTGACGATCCAGGATAACGTTTTTTTCCTGGAAGCGCTGCAATCCGGTGGAAGCAGCCGTCAGCAACACGCTGATGACACAGCAGAGAATAACGGCAAACACAACGGTGTGAATATTTTTAGACATTCGGAATCCGCCGCCTTAATCTCAATTTAATTTCAATATGATCCAGCAGAGGCGCAAACAAATTCATAAAAAGGATTGCCAGCATGATCCCCTCGGGAAATGCCGGATTAAAAACTCTGATTAACACGGTAAGCGCCCCGATGAAGAATCCGTAAACCCACCTTGCACCGTTCATATCGGGAGCGGATACCGGATCGGTGGTCATGTATGCAATGCCGAAAGCAGAACCCCCGATGAGCAGATGATAAAGGGGATTCAACGACAGATACGGCATTGAGGTTGAGGCGGCAAACAGGTTTAGGAGAACGCCCATGAACAGCATACCGATAATGTCGCCGAAAATGATCCTGTAGCTGGCCACACCGATCACCATCAGGAATGTACCGCCGATAATGCAAAGAAACGTTGAAGAAGCACCGATACTGTCCGGATACAGTCCGAAGAAGAGTTTTGACAGCGTGTACCCCTTATCCATCAACACCTGCTCAACACCTCCGCTTTCCGTTGCTGCCGCGATGGCAAGGGGTGTCGCACTGGTGAACGAATCAATAAGTGCGGCACTGCCGGTTCCCATCGCCGTCCAAACATCCCCTGAATTTTGTGCCGGATACGCAAAATAGAGAAACGCTCTTCCGGTCAGCGCCGGGTTCAGAAAATTTCTGCCGGTGCCGCCGAAAATCTCCTTTCCAATGACGATCCCGAAGGATATCCCCAAAGCGGCTTGCCACAACGGTAGTGTGGGCGGCAATATCAGCGGAAAGAGCATGGCGGAAACAAACAGGCCTTCGCTGATTTCATGCTTTCGAACAACGGCAAATATAATCTCCCAGAAAAAGCCCACCACATAAGAAACAATAACCAGCGGCATCACGATCCACAGCCCCCTTATAACAACCGGAATAAGGGAAAGCGGTTGCCCCGTTGCGAGTTGGGATTGGTACCCTGCATTATACATACCGAAAAACAGATGGGGCAGAAGGGCAAAGATAACCAATGCCATGTATCGTTTCACATCAAGGCTGTCCCGAACATGGGGCACGGCTTCGGTGACTTGGGCGGAAGCGAAAAAAATGGACTCGATGGATTCGAAAAAAGGGTGGAGTCTTTCGAATTTACCCCCTTTTCCAAAATGCCGCCGCTGAGAATCGAAAAACGCCTTCAGTATCTTCATGGATTAAGCCTGTTCTTTATAATACGCTGCCTTGGCATTTCTTAAGGTATCCAAGAGTTCGATCTTTGAAGGGCATACATAAGAACAGAGCCCGCATTCCACACAATCCAAGAGGCCATGAGCCAAAGATTCCTCAACCGCTTCAACCAGTATGCATTTGTAGGTCAACTGCGGCAATATATCCACCGGGCATACGTCCGGACAATGATTGCACGCGATGCAGGCCCGCACACCGCCGTGAATATTGCAGTTCATCACAAAATCGCCGCGATTGAAGGCCGATAAGAACGTTCTGGAATAACTCGGCTTTCTGAACCCGGGCTGAAAGGATGCCAGGACTTCCCGCTCATTGCCTGCCGGAAGCAGGTTTAAACCGGTTTCAAAAATTCCCAGAAAGGAATCTTTTGAACTGGTATATCCGGTTAGAATGCCGCCCGCAATGCAGCGAATATCTCCTTCTTCGGCTCGGTCTTCCATCAGGTGGCGCAACGGTACACCGATCCGGGTTTGATAATGCTGGCGCTGATTGGCCATACTGCCGGCCAGCACAACCGTCCGCCGGGTGGGATATCGACCGGTCTGAAGGAGTTCGGCAAGAAGCAGCAGATCCTGGGCATCAATATACCATGTCCGGTTGTCTGAAGGGGCCGATTTGGTGTGATAGAGCAAAACTCCCGCATCGTGTGCCGGATAGTCTCCCCGGTAGGTGTGGGTGATGAGATCCTCAAATTCCGAAATCACAACGTCGTCTCTTTGAGAGGCGCCCACATAGACCTGACCGTCTGTCAATCGATTGAGAATCTTCACTCCGAAGCGAAACAGATCCTCCCTTCCGTTCAAGAAGATTTCAGGTCTTGGATGAAACGGCTCCAGGTTTCCGACGGTTACGAAAACATAGGGGGGTGTGGTTTTGGGGTCCGGCCAATCCCGAAAAGGAAGCATTCGAATCAACGGCCATAGCCCGCCTTCAATAATTGCCTGGACGATATCCTTTCCATCGGCCGCTTCAAGATCGCTTTCTGAAAAGGCTTGAAGCTCCCGAAAGGATTCTTCTTCATCCAGTTCAATAACGATTTCCTGGATCACCCGGCGGGGACCCAAGCCTATTTTTACGACCTTTCCGCCGCCGGGTGAAAGAAATTGGATGTCCGGGTTCCGTTTATCCTCAAACAATAGGGAACCCACCTGAACCCGGTCATTCACTTTTACTCTGAGGCGGGGTTTGACAAAGGGTATTCTTTCCGGAACGGCGGCGACGTGAGCCGGTTTGGTTAAACCTGACGATTGTGGAGAAGGCGCCCCCGCTATACGCAGGCGGTAACCCTTTTTCAGATGAACCGGTACCATAGCGTCACTCAGTTATCATTAACCGTACAACTTCATGTGGGTTTTCGCCAACGGGGTCATGTCCAGACATTCGACAGCGGCTTCGGCACCATCCACATTGGGCGGCAAATCTCTATAAGCAACCGAATTTAAATAGATCTTACCATCTTTAATTTTTATTTTCAACCTGGTATAATGAACCGCTATTTGGAAGTTCTCACTTGACATTTTTCGATTCAAGTTCCATTTAATCTGAGTTTCTCAAGGTTCACACCCCTAAGATACAGGATTGTCGTATCAGGTGAGAACGAACGGGGACCCCGCCCCCATTTAGAGCCGTGTCAAACGGGTGTCGAATGTTACCTTTGAAATTAGAGGTGTTGCATGGATGAATGCCGACCCATACTTAATACCGGATTGAGAGGATTTTCGGTTGCCACGTCCCGGATCAGTCATGTTGACAAAGCCGCAGAAAAATTAATCTACCGTGGCTTTCTTGCAAAAGATTTGGCCAATAGTTCAACCTTTGAAGAAGTGGTCTTTCTTCTACTGTACGAACGATTGCCGACCAAAAATGAGCTGGAAGCGTTCAACGCGCAGCTGACCGGAGCACGCAATGTTCCTCCGGAGCTCATCGCGGCGCTTAAAACGAGGCCTAAGGATTCGCTGCCCATGGATATACTCCAGGCGAGTGTGCCCATGTTGGCAAATCACGATCCGGACATCAAAACATATACGGCGGAGGCGGCAGCACAAATGGGAATACGACTCATTGCCAGGTTCCCCACCATCGTTGCCGCATGGGAAAGGATTCGAAACAACAAGGAACCCATTGAGCCTTCTGACAAATTGAGTCATGCGGCCAATTTTCTCTATATGTTGGACGGAAATGTTCCGGATGCTGAAACAGCTCGATTTTTCGATATTTGTCTGATTCTCCACGCCGAGCATTCATTTAATGCATCCACTTTTTCAGCCCGACAAGTTGCCTCAACCAGAGCCCATATATATGCATCAGTTTCAGCGGCCATCGGCTCGTTATCCGGTGAACTCCATGGCGGGGCAAATGCAAGAGTGATGCAGATGCTGAAGAAAATCGGATCGGTGGATGCGGTCGAAAGTTACGTCAACGGCGAATTTGATGCAGGAAAAGTGATATTCGGCCTGGGTCATGCGGTTTACAAAGGAGATGATCCCCGGGCGGACATCCTGGCTCCCATGTCCAGAGCGCTGGGAGAGCGTATCGGGGAAACCAAATGGTATGACATATCAAAGACAGTTGAAAATATAGGGAAAGCGTCTTTTCGGAAACGCAAGGGCAAGGACATTTTTGTGAATGTCGACTTCTGGAGCGCATCGGTCTATTATTCCATGGGAATCCCCATCGATCTGTTCACACCGGTATTTGCGATTTCCAGGATTTCCGGCTGGGTAACCCATATCATTGAGGAGCAGTTTGCCGGTGCGGCACCCGAGCCGGTGCTATACAGACCCGATTCGGAATATGTGGGCGATTATTGTGGTCCGGATGAATGCGCCTATGTTCCCATGGATGACCGATAGCGATTGGATAAAAGGAAACATGAGCGAGTTAAAGAAACAACAAAATTTCCGCATGACGCGCCAGCGCGGTATCATCCTTGAAGAACTGAGAAGAATAAATACACACCCCAGTGCCGACGAAATCTATGAACAGGTGCGCAAACAGCAGCCCCGCATAAGCCTCGGGACAGTGTATCGAAACCTTGAAATTCTGTCCGAATTGGGCGAAATTCAAAAACTCGAGACCGGAAGCTCAATCAAACGCTTTGACGGCAACCCTGTAAACCATTACCACATTCGATGCATCTGTTGCGATCGGGTGGTGGACGCGCCTGTGGAACCGCTTATCAACACCAGCAAGGATATCCATGAAGCGACCAATTATAAAATTATCGGGCATCGATTTGAGTTTATCGGCGTCTGTCCCGAGTGTTCGGATGATGCTGTTGCACCGGGTTTGGAAAAGGTTAAATACTTATAGAATAGGAGAATGCTATGCAAGCACTGGTCAAGGACAAACCGGAAAGAGGTGCGAGTCTGCTGGATCGACCGGTACCGGAAATCGGCGATAATGATCTTCTCGTAAAAGTAAAAGCTGCTGCCATATGCGGCACGGACATTCATATCTATCAATGGAATAAATACGCCTCATCCAGAATCAATTTGCCGTTGCTTTTCGGCCATGAGTACTCCGGTGAAGTGGTTCAGGTCGGAAAAAATGTGACCGCCTTCAAGGAGGGAGACCGGGTGGCAGCCGAAACCCATATCCCTTGTTGCCACTGTTTTCAATGCACCACAGGACTTCAACATATCTGCCGGGACATGAAAATAATAGGCGTTCATGTGGACGGCGCTTTCGCAGACTATTCCGTTCTACCCGATGTATGTGCCTGGAAACTCGACCCTTCAATTACCTATCCGGTGGGTGCCACCATGGAACCTTTCGGTATAGGCGTCCATGCGCTGGCATATACACAGCCGGTGGGCAAAAAAGTTGTGGTATTTGGTTGCGGACCCATCGGGATTTATGCCCAGATGGTTGCAAAGCTTAGTGGGGCCGAATGTGTAATCGGGGTGGACATTACCAATGAGCGTCTTGAGCTGGCCCGGAAGATGGGTACCGATGTCATACTCAATGCCACCGAAGTCGATGTCCCCCAAGAAATCGAAAAAATCAGCAAGGGATTCGGTGCGGATATCGTTGTGGAACTCTCCGGCAACCAAGCGGCAGTGAAGAACGCCACCCGAGCACTCCGCCGGGGTGGAGATCTGGTGTTTGTGGGGCTTTTCTCAGGACCCGTTGAAATCGACGTAACCAATGACATTATTTACAAAGAAGCCAAAGTCTACGGCATCACCGGTCGTGTCATGTGGGATACCTGGTGGTCGGCCCAAAGCATTTTGCTTTCGGGGAAACTCGATCCAGGCCCGGTCATTACCCACCAGTTCGGTCTTGAGGATTATGACAATGCCTTGGAATTGGCTGAATCAGGAAAAACCGGTAAGATTGTCTTCAATATATAGTGCCCATCAAGAAATGAGGGATTTTGCGTGAGTTCAAGGCGGATGTCAGATTTGAACCGCAGGAATAGCGTGCTATTTTGAGGATTCAAATCGCGACATCCAACGCCGAAATCGCGCAAAAGAGCCATTTATGGATGGACACTATCTAATTGGTTCTGAATCCAGGCTTTCACTTCACCTTCGATGGAGTAAACACCTTTGGTATAACCGATGGCTTTAAGATAGCGGTCGCTGAGATCTTTCGGCATATCGATCTCGGCCAGTTCTTCCGCTTCCTCGGAATTCCGGCGAATTAAATAGACTTTTGGCGGTTGTTCCCATGTGTTCACCACAAAGTAATAGGTAACATCGTTTTGGGATCGGATCACATAGTTGCCGCCGGCCCAGTTGTTTCCCCATTCCAAATAGAGTCTGATCGCCTCTTCCGGTGTCATTTCCCAATCAATGGAATTGAGCAAAGCCTTATTGTTTTTGATTTCCTCAAGTTTCATCATACGGTTCATGTTTCCTTGTTGAAAAGTAGACAAATCATGAATGACACGATATAAGTATATTAAATCTAATGACCAAATCGAAAACGTCAATTCCTTCGCAAAAGGTTTTCGCGTCCCTTGATTTTCTGAAATAAAGAACAATATTATTAGGTAAAATATCCCAAATTTAGCGAAAGGAGTGAAAAATGGCGGAAAAACTGCAAGTTTACAAGTGTGAGGCGTGTGGTAATATCGTAGAGGTTCTTCACGGCGGCGGCGGAGAATTGGTATGCTGCGGAGAGCCCATGAAATTATTGGTGGAAAACACGGTTGATGCGGCAAAAGAAAAGCATGTGCCGGTAATTGAAAAAATTGACGGCGGAGTGAAAGTCAAAGTCGGAAGCGTGGCCCACCCCATGGAAGACTCCCATTATATTGAGTGGGTTGAAATCGTTGCAGACGGTGAAGCGTATCGCCACTTTCTGAACCCGGGTGAAGCTCCCGAAGCAACCTTTTGCATTGATGCAGAAAAAATTACTGCACGCGAATACTGCAATCTGCACGGCCTCTGGAAAGCATAAAGGGGGGTCGGCCGGTTTTCGTCGGATCGGTTCACCATGGAAGGCATGGGCCCTTCCATGGTGATGAAATAAGATTGGAGGTAGGAAGATGCCAAGTTGGAAGTGTCAGAAATGCGGATATACCCTGGAGTCGGATACGCCTCCGGATAAATGCCCGTCTTGCAAGGAGAAATGCGATTTTCTCGACAACTCCTGCTATACGCCGGATTGCTCCCGAGAAGGGGTCGATCAGCGGATCGGATAACAGGTAGAAATTCAATTAATGATGCCTCTGTTCATCTAAAAATATAGATCATCTCCAAAAGAGTTGGAGTGATCCTGAGGGTTCAAGGAGTCAAGGATTCGAGGATTCAAGTGAAATACTTTATAGTTTCAATTAGTTTTAAATTCAACTCAAGCGCTTTGCCGTGTGTTTCCGGAAAAACGGCAAACGCAGAGGGATATTCGGATCAAGACGATACCGGCTCTATTCGATCATGTTTGACAGCCGATATACTTGTTTTGAACAACGGATCCAATTCCTTGATATCCGGGTACTAAAAACCCTCGACCCCTCGACACCTTGGACCCTTTTCTCCAACTAAAATTGGAGAAGAACCAAAAATATTTATTACGGAGTAGAGCTCATGGCTAATGCATTAATCGTGTGTGCCACTCGCACCGGCGAGACCAGACAAATCGGAGACCTCATTGCAGAGGGTCTTCGGATTGCGGGTGTTGATGCGGTGGTAAAGGATGTTAAGTATATCAAACAACAAAGTGATCTCGAAGGATATGATGCATTGATTTTAGGGTCAGCCACGTATCATGGCGATATGATGCAGGGTATGAAAACCATGCTTTTCTTAGCTGAAAATATCGACCTGGAAGGAAAGGTTGGAGGCGCTTTCGGCGCCTTCGGATGGAGCGGTGAAGCTCCGGATCGCATCTACGATACCATGAAACATATTTTTAAAATGAACATGGTGGAAGGACCGCTCCGGCTTAAAACCAGCTCGATTCAAGGCAGCATTCAGATGGCTCAAAATTACGGAAAAGAGATCGCTGATAAGATTGAAAATTGAAACTCGATACTTGATACTTGATACTCGATTATGCGGTTTAATGGTGACAGCCCTTAAGGGTGCTCATAGATATATCTGAGCGAGAAACAAGTACCTGTGCGACGAGTTTCAAATTTCCAGTTTCAAATTTCAAATCGAAGGAGGTTCATATGTCCACACCTCAACATTGCCCGGGGTATGCAAATTTTAAAAACCTGAAAGCCTTCACATGCAAATGTCCGGAATGCGGTAAGGAAAAAGAGATCTTTTCAGACGAATTTGATCGCTCTCACCATTGCAGCGGGTGCGGCAAAGAAATCGATTTCACCCAGTGTAAGCTTGAAGGTGAGGCCGGTTCCGTAACTCCCTAACGATAATTCTTTCGCGAGATTCGCACAGTGACAATAAGATACGTCGGATTTCTTCTTGCCGTTATCCTTGTGTGTTCTGCCGGTTCTCTTGCCGTTGAAAAACGAGGGGCCGAAAAGATGATCTTGTCCGGGGGCAAGAGGGGCAGTGTTCCTTTTCCCCATGCCAGGCATCAAACGGTTTTGGTGGATTGCATGATCTGCCACACGTATTTCCCTCAACAGCCGGGCATCATCCAGAAGCTGAAGGAAGAGGGAAAACTGAAGAAAAAGCAGATCATGAAGCATTGCACCGCGTGTCACCGTAAAACGTCAAAGGCCGGACAAAAAGCGGGACCCCTCCGCTGCAAAACCTGTCACCAGCGATAGGGTATAGCCTCACCATGTTTCTTCTAGGTTTACAAGGAAGCCCCAGATTGAAGGGAAACACAAATACCCTTCTGAATACCTTTACGGAAGAAGCAAAACACATGGGAGTCGATACCCGTATTATCCACGTCACAGAGAAAAACATCGAACCGTGCAAGGAATATATTGTCTGTGAAAAAAAAGGGTATTGCCCAATCGAGGATGACATGGCACGGGAACTGTATCCGCTGTTGCGGCGGGCCGATATCGTTGTGGCGGCAACGCCCATATTTTTTTACAACTGCACCGCTCAGCTCAAGGCGGTCATTGACAGGTGCCAGACCCTTTGGGCCAGAAAATATAAACTGAAATTGAAAGATCCGGGCAGTGAAACCCGGCGTGGTTATTTGCTGGCTGTGGGTGCAACAAGCGGTAAAAACCTGTTCGAAGGATTAAATCTGACGGCTTCCTATTTCTTTGATGCCATTGATGCCAGCTTCGAAGGCAGCCTTACCTATCGGGGAATAGAGCATCGAAAGGATATGGAGAAACACCCGACCATGAGAGAAGACGTGCAGCATGCGGTTGAAAAACTGCTGCAACCGCTTATGGAAAGAAAGAAAATACTCTTTTTATGCCATGATAGTTCCTGCTACAGCCAGATCGCCGGTGCATATGCCCAGAAGCTGTTTGGAAAACGATTCGACGTATCCTGTGCCGGAATTCAGCCTTTGGAAAGCACCCATCCGCTGCTGGAACCGGTGATGAGAGAAGACGGGATCGACATGGCATTCCGTATCCCACAATCCTTGGAATCGGCAAGCATATCCGGGCCGCCCGATTGGCTGGTTACCCTTGGAGAAAGCAAAATAGAACCGAACTTGCCTCACGTCGTTCCCATGCATTGGAAACTACCCGCTTATGCGGATAAACCGATTGACTTCGTTCGTAAACTGCGGGATGACATAAAACAGAGAGTCATGCAGTTCATCGGAAATATAACACCCGGTTAAAAAGACCAACAGAGAAAGGAGGACGAGTATGGACAGATGGGTTTGCACAATTTGTGGATACGTATATGATCCCGAGCAGGGAGATCCCGACAGTGACGTGGCCGCGGGCACAAAGTGGGAAGATGTTCCCGATGACTGGGAATGCCCGGTATGCGGTGCCTCAAAAGATGATTTTGAGAAAGAGGCTTAAGAACTCAAAAGATACAGTCCGATCTGTATTTTTACTCAAGATGCCCTTTTATCAGTGAAATAATTCTGATAAAAAGGGCATTCTTT
>DUZK01000109.1 GCA_013349495.1 Deltaproteobacteria bacterium | reverse complement strand
GTAATAATATTAGAAAGTTATATTGAATTTGCCGCAAATCGTGGTGCCTTGTCAGTCCATTTGCCTGCATGCGAATAATAAGGGTGAACTAGGTTGGCTCTGATTTTTCTTAAAATGGTCACCCCTGAGCCTAAAATGGCACAGGCCAAATTTTAGGCGGTGGATTTCGGGAAACTTCCCTATTCTTGACATCATATTCGCTTTCTGCCATGTTCTATCCGCTTGATTCAGTGTTCATTTTACACGGCGCATACTAACTGATCTGCCCTAATGATGGAGGTCTTTATGGTTGATAATTCCGCGGGTGCAAAAGCTAAAATCGAAATGCTTGAAGAGAAGGCCAGAGAACTCAGACGCAAAGTGATTGAAGTGCTGGGTAACAGTACCGGTGGTCACTATGGTGGTGCGCTTTCGGCGGCCGATGCGCTTTCGGTGTTGTATTTCGATATTATGAAATACCGCACCGATGAACCGGACTGGCCGGACAGGGACCGGTTCGTTCTCAGCAAGGGGCACGTTGCCGTCGTATTCTGTTCCGCGTTGTCCATGGCCGGATTCTTTCCCTATGAAGATGTGCTGAATGATTATAATGCACTGGGCAGTCCCTATGCCATGCATTGCGATATGACCAAGATTAGAGGATGTGATTTCAGCGCCGGTTCTCTGGGCCATGGACTTTCGGCGGGTGTCGGCATGGCGCTGGCCGGCAAAATGGATCAAAAGGATTACAAGGTATTCGTGATGATCGGCGATGCCGACCTTCAGGAGGGCTCCACCTACGAGGCGGCCATGTCTGCTGCCCATTATCGATTGGACAACTTATGCTGCATCATCGATCGGAACCGGATCTGTGTGGATGGTCCCACGGAAGACATCATGGCTATCGAACCGGTTCAAGATAAATGGAAAGCCTTTAACTGGAAAATTGCAACTATTGACGGCCATAATATCGGGGAGGTTCGAGATGCCGTCCTGAATATGCCGGCGGGATCGGGTCGGCCCTATGCGATTCTGGCAAACACCGTCAAAGGCAAGGGTGTATCTTTTATGGAAGACCGCCATGAGTGGCATTACGGAAAGTGCACCCCGGAGCAAACCAAAGCGGCATTGGAGGAAATCGGATAAACGGTTACTTTGAAAGAGGAGTATAAAATGGTGGAACTGGCAGATGAAGTAAAAGCCTATTCTGATGTGATCTGTGCTCTGGCGGAAGAACATGAAGAGATCGTTCTATTGGTGGCGGACATGACCAAACCATATTTTCTGATGCCGATGGTAGAAAAACTGGGCAGGCGCTTTATCAACACCGGTGTGGCAGAGCAGAACCTCATGGGAATATCCGCAGGTTTGGCCACTTGCGGAAAGCGGGCATATGCCCATACCTATACACCCTTTGCAGTGCTTCGAGCCTGTGAGCAGGTCCGGGATGATATTGCTTACACAGAACAGCGTGTGGTCATCGCCGGGATGTGTTCGGGAATTAACATGGGTACCGGCGGTTCCACACACCAAGCCACAGAAGATATCGGTATTCTTCGCGCAATGCCTCATATGGTCATTATGACACCGGCTGACGCCCGGGAAAGTGCAAAAATCGCACGGGCCAGTTATGAAATCGATCATAAAGGACCTATATTTATCCGCCTGGGGAGGTATCCGACCCCCGTGGTATACCAGGAAGACTATGATTGGGAGTTCGGTAAAGGGGTAACCGTTCGTGAGGGAAAAGATCTGACCATTATCGCCACCGGGCACATGGTTTATTATGCGCTCGAAGCAACGAAGATACTTGAAAAAGAAGGCATTGATGCACGGCTGATCGATATTCACACCATCAAACCCATAGACCGGGAAATCATCGTGAAAGCCGCCGAAGAGACCGGCGCCATCGTTACAGCGGAAGAACACAACGTCTTGGGCGGATTCGGTGCCGCCGTATCCGAAGTCGTGGTTCAGGAGTGTCCGGTACCGGTGGAAATGGTGGGCATCCGGGATTTATGGTGCAGCGTCGGTCCCACTGAAGAGATGTATGAAAAATTCGAATTGACTGAACCCTACGTTGCAGAGGCTGCCCGAAAAGTTCTAAAACGAAAGAAGTAACGATTAATAATTTTTCCATGATCCTCACAAAGGGTCTGACCCGCATCTACTCCCTGGGCGATGCGGAAGTGGTCGGCATCGAAAATGTCGATCTGGATATCGCACCCGGGGAGATGGTCGTTTTGAAGGGAAATAGCGGATCCGGAAAAAGTACGCTGTTATCCTTACTGGCGGGCCTCGATCATCCCACCCGCGGCGAGATTACCGTCGCCGGTTATGATCTGAATTCTGCTTCACCCTCGGAACTTACGCTTTTTCGACGGGAAGTGGTTGGAATGGTATTTCAGTCCTTCAATCTCCTTCCCACCATCAATGTAATCGAAAACACGGTTCTTCCGGCGCTGCTGGCTGGAAAGACACTTTCTGAAAGCCGCAAAAAAGCCTCGGAGCTGCTGGAGTGGCTCAAACTCTCGGAACGGAGCAATCACCTGCCGGCCCAACTTTCCGGCGGCGAGATGCAGCGTACGGCCATTGCAAGGGCTTTAATCAATGATCCTGAAATCATTCTGGCCGATGAACCCACCGGCAACCTGGACAGCAAAAATGGAAGAATCGTTATCGACCTTTTAGCAGAGCTGAATCGCAAGCGGGGGCGCACCGTTATCATTGCCACACACAGCAGCCTTGCGGATGATCCGGCAAGCGTCATCATACACCTTAAAGACGGAATGGTCATACATCCGGAATGGGATCGGTAGTATTTTTCTTTCGGTTTCTCGGCTGGTTCAGCCTTCGAAACCTCAAGCGGCAACCCGGCCGTGCCGTCACCGTACTTGTCGGCATTGCATTGGGCGCGGCAGTGTTTACGAGCGTAAGACTCGCCGTACATGCCTCCCTGAACTCATTTACGAAAAGCATGGATCTTATTGCCGGTCGCGCCCATCATGTTCTGATCCGACCGGGTGGATACGTTCCGGAAATCCTCATCCAAAAAATAATTGCCCATCCATCGATTCAAAGCGCATCTCCATTTCTTTCCACATATGTTCGGCCTGCTGTGACTCATGGAGACTCTTTTCTCCTTATCGGCATCGATCCCATCCTCGATCGCACCTTTCGTATGTGGCAGACGGAAAAGGTCCGTAGTAAAAATGATGCACCCTGGCTGGATCTGGTGAAATTCCCGTTTACCCTTGTCATGGGAGAACCTCTGGCCCGGAAAATCGGAATCCGTACCGGAGATACAATCGCACTGGAACATTCCCGCCAGACAAAAAGCTTTACAGTGGTGGGGATGCTCTCCGCTTCCGGCCTGGCGCTTATTGAAGGCGGTCGGGTGGCCATCACGGACATCGCCACATTTCAGGAATTTACGAAACTATACGGCTCGGTGGATCGTGTCGATATTCGGTTGAAACCATTTTCGGGATCTGAGGATCTAAATTCTTTTCGGAAGACGCTTCCCCAAGGAACTCAGCTCGTCCAGCCTTCTATAACCCGAAACAGCGGCCGGAAACTGATCCGAGCATATCAGCTCAACCTGTCCATTCTAAGCTTTGCTTCTCTCTTTGTGGGAATGTTTCTGGTTTACAGTCTGGTGTCCCTCAATGCAGCCTCACGCCGTAAGGAACTGGCCATACTCCGCTCAATCGGCGGATCATCTCAAATGCTGTTTCTTGTCTTTCTGGCAGAAGGTGCGCTTTTCGGTATTGCCGGTTGGCTGACTGCTATCCCCCTGAGCAGCATCCTGGTTAAATATCTGCTTCAGGCCGTCAGCCAGACCATCTCCACCCTGTTTGTGCGGGTTCACGTGGAGGCGCTTTCGCTCGACATCTGGGAAATTTTTTTAAGCTTTGGCGTTACGTTCATCACCGCAGTGATGGCTGCCTTACAGCCCGCCCGTGAGGCCATGTCCGTTGCACCCAATGAAGCACTGGAGGTCAGTCAACACGGCCTGAAACGTTCACATAAAACCAAGCACCCGGCAGCCATGGGGCTGTTGTGTTTTGTGGTATCCTTGATTTTTTCTCAAATGCCGAATGTTTTATCCATACCCCTGCCGGGTTATGCTGCCATGTTTTTTCTCTTTGTGGGGTTTTCGTTGCAGGCACCATGGATATTGGAAAAGATGGGGCACACCCTGTCTCCCATTCTTCGCCGGCTGGCAGGAATACCGGCATATCTTGCGAGCCACTATGTTAGGAGCAGCGGCACTCGAACAGCGGTTTCCGTGGGAGCACTGCTCACCGCGGTGTCACTGTTCGCATCGTTGGTGATCATGACCCACAGTTTTCGCCAAACGGTTGAACTCTGGGTACACCAGTCCATCGGCGGAGATCTATTTCTGACGACAAAAATGGGCAGTATCAATCATTTCCGATATCCTTTGCCCCCAACCGTAATCAATGAAATCCGCAGGCTCAAAACCGAATGGGACATCGACATTGTACCGAGCCGAAGATTTTCACTCATGCACGATCGATTCCCCTATGAAATCGATCTCATCGATTTAAAAGTCTTCTTTCAACACGGCGATTTCTTCTGGTTGCGGGGAGATCCGAAAAAAGCCAGGAACATGGCGATTGATGGTCAAGGCGCAATTGTTTCGGAAGTTTTTTCAAACCGTACGAACCTGTCTGTAGGCAGCACATTGGAAACCTGGGTGGAAGGCTTTCTGGTCAAACTTCCGATTATCGCAGTGGTCCGCGATTATCGTACCGACGGGGGTGTCGTCTTCTACTCCTGGCGCCATTTCAATGAACGATACTACAATCCCCAATGGAGCGGGGTCCGGTTTTTTTTCAAAGACAAAGGCATTGCTCCGGATTCGGCCGTGAAAAAACTCCGGGAAGAAATCATCACACGATGCGGTGAAAATCTCGACATGATTAGCGGTAAGGAACTTCGCCGATCTATCTTGGAAGTTTTCGATGAAACATTTGCAATCACATCGGTGCTGCTCCTTATCGCACTCATCATTGCTGCTCTGGGCATTGCCACGACACTGACGGTCATGGTTCTTGAACGGACTCAACAACTCAATACCCTGATTGCCGTTGGGGCGGATAGGGGGCAGGTCCGTTCCATGATTTTCTGGGAAGCGATTTTCTTAGTGGTTGCCGGCGAGTTCACGGGATTGCTATGCGGATTCATGCTTTCCTATATTCTCGTCTATGTCATCAACCTCCAATCATTCGGCTGGACCTTCATATACAGTGTCGATTGGGGCGCGCTGAGCTTATCTTTTCCTTTGATTATTCTAACGGCATTGGCGGCAGCCCTGCCGGCGGTAAGGGCCGTGTTCCGGCAATCACCGGCAATGCTGTTGCGGGAAAGATAAAGATAACGATATGAGCCACAGACACACACAGACTGATACTGATCTTTTTTTCGGCCGACATGGTCGAAAAAAAACAATGCATTTTCTTCTGTTAAATCTGATCGCCATTTCATGGCTCATGCTTCAATGGTCGATTCCCCAGGCATCTGCTCAAGACGGATATAAATCCGTCACCGGCCCTTGTAATCTGTCATTTCCAAGGGATCACGGTTCTCATCCGGGTTTTCGCACCGAGTGGTGGTATTATACCGGGAACTTAGAGAATAAAGAAGGCAATCGATTCGGATTTCAGCTGACATTTTTCAGGAGTCAAATCAGCCCCATGGGTGCGGAAAAAATCTGGCCAAGCCCGGCTTCCGCCTGGAGAACTCAGCAAGTTTATCTCGGCCATGCGGCAATTACCGACGTGGATGGGAAACAACACCTCCGGGCTGAAGAGGCGGCTAGAGGGGCATTGGGGATTGCCGGAGCGAATCAGAAAAAAGGCGGGACGGATATTATCCTTAAAACCTGGTCTGCCAGAATTGAACAAGACAATCACCGGATAAAGGCACAGACCGACAACTTTTCATTTGATCTGAGTTTAATCCCCCTAAAACCCCTGGTGATGCATGGTGACAATGGGTATAGCCGAAAAGGAACGACCCCGGAAAAGGCCAGCTGTTATTATTCTTACACCCGCCTGAAAACCATGGGGCGCCTGACAATCGGCGGCAAGTCCTACACGGTTGAGGGCTTGTCCTGGATGGATCATGAATTCAGCACGGCCCCCCTGGAATCGGGACTTTCGGGGTGGGACTGGTTCAGCTTGCAGCTGTCTGATCATACAGAGATTATGATTTTCCTCTTAAGAGACGCAAAAGGAGGTTTGGGCCCTGCATCCAGCGGAACCTATATCGACGATATGGGCAATTCGATTCATATCTCGAAGAAAGATTTTCACATAAAGGTCTTGGACGTCTGGAAGAGTCCGGTATCCCATGCAGTGTATCCGTCACGCTGGCGCATTCGGATTTTTCCCATGAATCTGGATGTCACTGTTAATCCGAATTTGGATAATCAGGAAATGCAAACCACTGAAACTACCGGTGTCACTTATTGGGAAGGAAGCGTGTCCATTGCCGGAAGCAAAAACAAAAAATCCGTCACCGGTATCGGGTATGTCGAATTGACCGGTTATGCTAAAACGTTTGATGCACCCATGTAACCCACCCATCTGGCAAAGGTTACCCGACCGATACGGTGGTAATTCTTTATCCATCCACATCCCTGTTGGATCTGTATCAAATTTATGGTACGAAAAGTTAAAGACGACCAAAATGCTAGGTTTTCGTGGAAATTAATCGTAACCGTTCACGGATTCAGAGGTTTAAAGGCTCAGAGGTCAACCCGGAACGCAGAACCCAAAACGGTGAACACTGAACCTGTGAACACTTATCGATAGCTTTTATTACGCCTTCCTAAATCAAGGTGAGACAAATGACGATAAATCCGTCCTATGAAGATCTTGAGCAAAGGGTCAAATTCTTAGAAAAAAAGACTGCTGAATTCAAAAAGACAGACGAGGCGCTGAGGGAAAGCGAGGAGCAGTTCCGGGATTTGGTTGAAGGCTCCATTCAGGGCATCCTTATTCACAGAGACCACAAACCGCTCTTTGTCAATCAGGCATACGCTGCCATACGTGGCTACACTCCTGAGGAAATACTCGGTATGGATTCAATCGTCCCGATGTTCTCACCTCAAGATCAAGCACGCCTGGTTGAATATAAAGACGATCGTTTGAAGGGAAAAGAGGTTCCTGTGGACTATGAATATCAAGGGGTACACAAAGACGGCTCCTTGATTTGGCTGGAAAGCAAGGTCAGGGTCGTTCAATGGGAAGGACGACCCGCCATCCAATCGACCATTTTTGACATCAGCAAACGAAAGCAGGCGGAAGAGGCGCTTTCGCGGAGTGAAGAACGATACCGGATGATATTTGAAGCCGCCAGCCGATCAGGTCAGGGGGCTGTTATACTTCAAGACCGGGACAATATTGAAGCTGCATGCCTTTTCACAAACGATGCAGCAGTGCGTATATTAGGCTACACACGGGAGGAGCTGTTCCGAATATCCTGGTTTGAAATTCTGCATTCAAATTGTCGGGATGCTGCCCGGGATAGATATATAACGAGACTCAGCGGGAAAGATATCTCCGGCCTATTTGAGTTGACTATCATTAGAAAGGATGGCACCGAAGTTCCCATCGAGTTGGCATCGATTCAAATCGAGTTTCATGGTGGCGGTGCACTCGTCGATTTCTTTAGAGATATAAGCGAACAAAAAAAAAGCAAAGAGATGCTAAAACAGGCGAATGAAGCATTGGAGCAACGAGTGGAGGATCGTACGGTTGAGTTGAAAATATCCAATGAACAACTGGAAATCCAGAAGAAAAACCTTGAAGAAGTAAACACCGCTTTGAGAGTTTTATTGAAAAAGAGGGATGAAGACAAATTAAATATGGAGCAGAAAGTGGTGTTCAATATGAATGAGCTGATCTTGCCTTATATAGAGAAGCTGAACAGTTCAAACTTAGATGAAAGACAGAAAGTGTTGTTGGATATCCTGGAGTCAAATTTAGGCGATATCACCTCGTCTTTTTCACATTCGTTATTCCATACTCATACAGGTTTTACACCTTCGGAAATGCAAATCGCCAACCTTATCAAGCAAGGAAAAACATCAAAACAGATAGCAGAACTTCTAAACTTATCCAGCCGGACAATCGAAACCCATAGAAAGAATATTAGGAAAAAGCTGGGGCTTGGCAATAAAAAGATAAACCTCCGGACCCACCTGCTGTTGATTCAATAAAAACTGAAATTTCGCGCCCTTAACCTTAAACAGTTAAACCTTGAATTTCCCCACGGCATCAAGCAACTGTTTGGCCAAACTGCATAATTCTTCCGCTCTTTCATTGACCTGGGAACTGTTGCCGTCCATTTCGTGGGCTGCCTGATTCACAAATTCGACATGAGTTGCCCGGTCTTTTCAACTTTTTGACAATTATAAGGCCATTTTACCGGGATTTAATATATTGTTGGGGTCTAATGCCTGCTTGAGCGATCGCATCATCTTCAGAGCTGATGGATCATGTTCGAGATCCATAAATCCCGCTTTGGTGATACCGATACCGTGCTCTCCGGTAAGCGTGCCGCCCAGTTCACATGCCAGCTCGTGAAGATCGAGCCGGGTGGGTTCAAGTCTATTCTTTTGATCCGGATCATCGGGGTCATATAAGATGTTGGTATGGAAGTTGCCGTCGCCGGCATGTCCGAAATTGATAATGGCCAACTGATGCTTTTTGGAGAGACTCTGGCACCGAGTCAAGTATTCCGAAATCCGACTCATGGGTACGGTGAGGTCTTCAGGTATATTGACCAGTCCGAGCTCTCCGAACATTCCGGCGATCTCTTTTCGCCCCCTCCAGAGGCGCTCTGCATCGTCGTCGGTTTTGGCCAATTCGACGGATGTGGCATGGCATTGTTCAAACAGTTTGACCAGATACGCCATCTGATGATCCACCACCTGACGGGTTCTGCCGTCTGTTTCGGCAAGGATTATCGCTGCGGCAGGCGGTATCTCCCCGTCCGTATATTTCTGCAGCAGGCGGATGATGGTCGTATCGAGCAGTTCAAGGGCGCTCGGTGTAATATCGGACTGCATGATCCGGGTGACCGCTTCCCCGGCAGATTCCAACCGATCGAACGCCGCCAGTGCAGTGGCTGTTTCAGCAGGTTTGGGGACAATCTTGAGGGTAATTTCCGTGAACACCCCGAGAGTACCCTCGGATCCCGTAAACAGGCGGGTCAGGTCATACCCGGAAGACGTTTTCATGGTTCGGGCGCCGGTACGCATGATCTCGCCGTTTGCCAAAACCACCTGAAGCCCGAGCACATATTCGCGGGTGGTTCCGTACTTGGCGGCTCTCAATCCCCCGGCATTGGTTCCTACGTTTCCGCCCAGGGTGCAGACTTTCCCGCTGGCCGGATCCGGTGGAAAAAAGAATCCGTGAGGGGACAGAGCAGCTTGCAGTTTGTCGTATACCACACCGGGTTCCACTACCGTGAGCCGGTCCGGGATTTGAATCGATAAGATCCGGTTCATGCGGGAGAGATCGAGAACGATGCCCCCCTTTACCGGGATTGCGTTTCCGCTGATACCGGTCCCGGCCCCCCTGGCAACCACCGGCATTTTTTCCTGATTGGCGAATCCCAGAATTTGTGAAATCTGTTCGGTTGAATCGGCCCAAACCGCACAATCCGGTCTGTGACTGTAATAGGACCCATCGTATGAATATGCCACAAGATCGATCAGCTTATCCGAATAGTTGGCAGGTCCAACGATCTCAATCAACTTCCTCTGGATACGATCTCGCATCTTAATGCTTGGTTCCACGGACAAATCGTTCCATACGATCCATGGCCACGGTCAACCGGTCCAGATCCACCGTACATGCGATCCGAACAAATCCTCGCCCGGACGGTCCAAAGGCGGTTCCCGGAACCACAATCACGTGTTCCTGATCCAGGAGATCAAATGCAAACTGTTTGGAATCCGGTATGACATCTGAAACATCTGGAAACGCATAAAATGATCCGGCGGTCGGATGTATTCGTATTCCGGGCATGTTTCGCATCCGCTGATAAACCAGATCACATCGTTTATGAAACGCTTCCGCCATTGCCTCGAACCTGCCGTCATCATATCTCAATGCCTGAAGCGCCGCCCGTTGACCGATACTGCTGGCACAACTGGTCTGGTAGGTAATGACCTTGAGCATTTCTTCCATGAACCACTGTGGTCCATAAGCATAACCCATTCGCCAGCCGGTCATGGCAAATGCCTTGGAAAAAGAATTGACTACCACCGTTCGCTCCCACATGCCCGGACGAGTATAGATCGATTCATGCCGTCCGTTGAATACCAGCCGATCATAGACCTCGTCGGATAGGACCAACAGGTCGCGATCTACGGCAATGCGTGCAATTTCATCCAACACCTTTCCCGGAATCACAGCCCCGGTGGGATTATTGGGCGTGTTTATGATGATCATTTTGGTCAGGGGGGTGACGGCTGCCTCAATGGTTTCGGGGTTTGGTACAAAGCCGTCTTCATACCGGGTGGGAACATATTTGATCTGTCCGCCGGAAAAACAGATCTGCGCCTTGTACGTAGGAAAATGAGGCTCGGGAACCAATACCTCCTGGCCCGGCTCCAGAACCGTCCGCAAAACCCCGTTGAGCGCTCCCATACCGCCGTGGGTAACCAGAATATTGTCTCTGGTAATCTCGATCCCCCATCTCCGCTTTATGGAATCCACCAGCGCATCCAGCAATTCCGGATATCCCTGGGAGGGGGTGTAGTGGGTGTGACCCGCCATCGCATCGGACAAAGCGGATTCACATACATCACCCGGTGTATCGAAATCCGGCTCCCCGATTCCCAAAGAGATGACATCTTCATACTGAGCCGCCTTTATCCACATCTGTCGAATGACACTCGGCTCAAGATCTCTAACGCAGCTGGAAATTTTCTCCTTCATCACAAATTGCGCCTTTTTCAGAATCCATAAAGTTTTTCCGGGTTATGAACCAGGATACGATTTCGGGTTTTTTCATCTTCCGCCCAGTCGAGCAGGAGATCCAGCAGCATGGCATCATTCGGGGCATCTTCTCTCGAGACGGACGGATGCGGCCAATTGCTGGCCCATACCATCCGCTCGGGTGCTGCCCGAACCAGTGCTTTGGCCAATACGCCCACATCTTCGTATAGCGGGGGACCGGATTTTGATACTTCATAGGCAGCGGAAAGTTTAACCCAGCACCGACCGGTGTCTACCAATTTCAAAAGGGTTTGAAAACCGGGGTGATCGATTGAAACCGGCTCCAGAAACTTTCCCACATGATCGACAACCAGATCGCAAGGCAGCCGCATCAGCAAGTCTTCCCGTTCGGCCAAATTCCGTCCGTCCATCTGCAGCTGGATATGCCACCCGAAAGGGTGCACCCGCTCTGCCATTTCTTCCATGATTTCCCACGGCAGAACACCGCCGGGAAACATATGAAAACGAACACCTCTGGCGCCGGCTGCCGTCAGATTTTCAAGGGCATGGTCCGTTACCGAGTTATCGACAACGACTACGGTCCTGGCATTCGTTCCGAGCCTGGCCACCGCATCGAGCTGGCATTGGTTGTCCGTGCCGTATGCGCTCGGTTGAACCACCACGGTTCGGGTCAGCCCGAGATGTGCTTTCACCGGCTCATACGCCTCCAGAGGTGCATGGGGAGGAGGGGCGGCTGCCGTCGGAGCCGTCGGATACCGCTTGTCATAGACATGCATATGGCAGTCGCAGGCGCCGTCCGGAGCAATCAGTTTGGGTTTGCGGCCGCCGGCCGTGGAATTATTCGATGTCATGATGGGTCTCCATACCGTTGGGAATCATGTGTTCGATTGCAGGGTTTTTCGGTTTTTAGAGTCTTAATTCTGGAATTTGTGTTTTTTATGGCAAAACTTTTTTTATCCTGCCACCAAGACACCAAGGCACGAAGAAAAAATTAAATAATATCTTAGTGTCTTTGTGACTTTGTGGCAAATTGTTTTGGACACTTTTCCGGCTTGCCCGCCTCCCTCCGGCGGGTTTATCCGGGTTAAGCGGATTCGGCAGATAGCTTCCCGCGCCTGTTGCGCTGAAGCATATAGGTTACAACGATCAGAATCGCTCCCACTACAATGCCCTGGGGGATCGACAACACAATCGGAAACGGAATAATAACGGCAAAAATCACCAGTACGATCCGCTCTACAATTTTAAGCTCGGTCAGCATCCATCCTTCAAAGCCGATCACAACCAGGTACGTGGCGATAACACAGGCAACGATCGCCGTTACGATCTCAAAATGGGTCCCCCTCAGCATGATGCCCTCGTTGTAGACAAGAATAAACGGAATGATGTATCCGGCCACCGCAATCCGGGAGGCTTCAAAACCGGTTTTGAGAGGATCCGTTTTTGCAAGGGAGGCTCCCGCATAGGCTGCCAGCGCCACGGGCGGCGTCACACAGGCCATCACGGCAAAGTAAAAAACAAACAGGTGCACCTGCAGAACATCCCCTCCCATCTCAATCAATGTCGGACCGCCCACGGATACCGCCAAAACATAGGCGGCGGTCGTGGGAAGCCCCATGCCCAAAACAATGGCGGACACCATGATAAAGAAGAGGGCCACAAGATAAACCCCCCCGGAATATGAAATTACCAGGTTGGAAAACTGAAGCCCGAGCCCCGTGTTGACAACCACGGCGATGATCAACCCGGCGCCTGCGCAGGCAGAAGCGATCATCACAAGGTTTCTGCCTCCCATATCCAGCACATCTATTACCTTCCGGGGTGTCATCCACCGGGTCCGATCGAAGAAGCTGATGACAAACGCAGCGCAGGAACCGATAAAAGCGCCCATAAAAGGGGAATATCCGATGATCATCAGGATCACCAATGCAATCACCGGCAGAAACAGGTAAACATCTTTTATCAGAGTCCTGGTCGGAACAACGTCCAGGATATCCATGGTCTTCAAATCGTATTTCAGGGCTTCGTAGTGGACGGTTGCACCCACACACAGGAAATAAATAACGGCTGCCGGCAAAGCGGCCTTGCAGATTGAAAGATAGGGGATTTGCGTTATCTGGGCCATGAGAAAAGCGGCAGCACCCATAATCGGGGGCATGAGCTGCCCGCCGGTTGATGCGGCCGCCTCGACGGCGCCGGCAAATTGGG
>DUZK01000108.1 GCA_013349495.1 Deltaproteobacteria bacterium | reverse complement strand
TTATCCGAGTACTCTCCAATTCAGCTTGGCAGCCGCACCTTGATCATTAATCAATAATTCCATATCTTTCAGCCTGACCAGATCACGACGGGCGGTTCGTTCACTCACGGTTCTATAGAGAATGCCGAACCGGGGGAGATTAAACAAATCGGATAAAGCAAAGGCCTTGTCATAATCGAGTAAAGTGATAAGCAAATCGTACTGTCGCTGAGTGATGTGCCTGTTCTGCTTTAGGTTCGAATAATAATCACGAAGTGAAAACTTACGGATGAAATATGTTATTCTATCTTTAATTTCACGCGAAGATTCAATACACCCGTCTAATACAAATTCAATAAACGGTGTAACATCATGCTCCTTGCTTCTTATTGAATTTGAAAATGCCCGGAAATAATCATCTATATTCCGGTAATAATAATTGGACAGCATTACCGGAACGTACCGGATGCCGCCATTTTGCATTATTAACGCCTCTATCAATCTTGCCGTCCTGCCATTGCCGTCTCCAAATGGATGAATCAATCCCAGATAATAGTGTGCGAGAGCCGCTCGAATTGGCGTATCCGTTTCCTGCAATTCTCCACTGTTGATCCATTTCACGTATTCTTTCATCAGTTTTTGTACATCTTCGAGACATTTCGGGGGCGTATGCATTCCCCCATGCCTTTGGTCGCCTACCTGGACTTTATGGTTTCGGTAGCGCCCCGGATTGTTTAATTCATACTTGGCATTTATTGTAACAAGCGTATGGACCTCTTTTATGAGGTCTTCCTCCAAGTTAAACGGTTTTTCAGTGTTTTTTAGACTTTTGATAAAATCATATGCTTTTTTAAGATTTGCAATTTCTATCTCAGGATTTTCTTGGTACGCGGGTCTGTCCGATTCCGAAATAATCTCACCAACTTTTTCTTCCGTTAAAGGATTGCCCTCGATGGCGGCAGTTCCAAAGATCGATAGGTTTGTCATAGATTTTGACCGCTGATAACAAAAGAGGCTACTGCATGTGCAGTAACCTCTTCATATTTGGCTGGCTGGGAGACCAGGATTCGAACCTGGGTTGACGGAGTCAGAGTGTGAAAGATATTGATATTATTAAATATAACGATACAACAACATGCAATGACATAAAGGATTTGACGGAAATCTAATCTATTTTGTTACAGGGTATTCCATGCTGATATTGATCGTTATGGAGACTAAATGGAGACCTCGAGATTGGTGCGCGTAAGACAGCGGTCTGGAATTTGAATTTTAAAATAACCCTGCTAAAAATTCGTCGCGGACAGAGGGATAGATCCCCCTGTACCCCCTTTTCAAGATTCCTTCCGTCCAGGGCCTCCGCTCCGTTCAGTCCGCTCTAACGCCGTCGGCTTCGCTTCGACGGCTGATCGCTCCCTTCACTTCGCTCCGGACCCAAGGGGCTGCCAAGGGTGCAAGGGATCAAGGGCCAAGGGTAACGGACCTGGAGAGACGAAAACCGATACCGTCGTCGCGGCCGCCGGGCGGGCCGCGGCCACGAATCGCCGACCGGCAGCTGTGAGCCCCGCTGCCCCAGCTGCCGCCGCGTATCACACGGTTGACGCCTCTGGGTTCATCAATCCAGGCTCGCCCGATAGTGGGGGCGCCTTCGTAATTGTTGTGCCAATCATCCTCCACCCATTCATCGACATTGCCTGCCATTTGATAGATGCCGTACATCTGGGGTTCGAATTTCTGCACTTCAACCGTTTTTCTACCCGTTAAATCAAAATTACAGATGCTATTATTCGGTTCGTCATTACCCCAGGGATACTTTCTCCCAAGCCTACCCCGTGCGGCCTTTTCCCATTGGGCCTCAGTAGGGAGAGAATATGCTTTCCCCATCCAGGATACATACACTCGAACATCTTCCCGGCTCACATTGATCACCGGCCGCTCGCCCCTTCCCCACCCTTCATCATCTGGTTTTTCCTTGTTGCGGGCAAGGCAATATTCATCGTATTCCCGAAACGTCTCCGCATACCTGGAAATCCGATACTCTGACACATACACAACCCGGACCGGCTGTTCGTCACTAAATTCGTATCCACCCATCAAAAAGGCTCCGGCAGGGATTTTGACGAACTTACCATCTGTTACTGCCTCTTTTGGGCTCTGCTCCTTTTCCGTATCGAATATTTCCTGAAGTCTTTGTTTCAACCCCGGCTTTTCCCCTTTTATGTCCCGAAGGGCCAGCAGCCAGGTGAATTTGTGGCCGGTATCCTCGATTCCCTTTTTATCATGATCAGCCTGGGTTAGGGCCGTTTCAAACCGGTCCATGCAGTGATCGAACACCGGCGCATGGGGAAGAAGATCGTCCAGAAGATCGAGAACAACCGAGCTGAAAGGTAAACGCATCAGGGCAGTATCGAACGCTTCAGGATTTTTTTCAAACAATTGACTTAATCGACGGGCCGCAAAATATTCCTGTAATAGCTGGTGATAGAATGTGCAAAGGCTTTTGTCCTTTCCTTCAAATATCGTTCGGCTAAAAAAATGAACCCATTGGGTGTCGAAAATGACCCTGCAGGCATACGGAGACTCCTCCTCGTATCTTTCTATGAAACCGAATGGAAATATTTGGATATTACCTTCCGTCAACGTATCCAGGGAGAGCCGATATAATAAGTTTTTTATCTTTGATTCATCCAGAGCATGGATAGATATTCCTCTGTTTCTCGCCTCTCTGAAAAGCTCCACTTCAAATTCGGCGAGCAACTGGCCCCTATTTTCAACCAGGCGCCTTTCGGTATCCGGGCGGAGGCCGATGCGTTTGGCGGTGTTTGCATAGAAAGGGATTCTCAGTAATTCCTTGAAATTTTCTGGCAGTTTTCCGTAATTGAGCCAGTTTACGATCTCCGGGTTTAGATATGAAAGAAGCTCGTCTTCTCCAAATCCGTCCAGAATGATCCATTCGTACGCGGAGAATATGTCACGAAAAACAACCGGATTCATCTTTATGTGTTCGATCCGGCAGGCAACCGCTACCCTGTTTTGTTCCAGAATCCCGGACGAATCCATCTGAAAATGGTTTTTACAGCTTCTATCGTCGGTACACTGGTCCAGGGAATCTAATAAAAAACATAGACGACCGCTTTCATTCAGTATGCCTGCGATCCTGTTGGCTTTTTCGGGACTGAAATCCACCGATTTCGTCTTGCGCAGAAGGCCAACCAATCTGTCTATCAGCGTTCCGGCGTCGTGGAAAAAATCGTTCACGTTTGTAAAGACCGGAAGCGGCGCTTCCTTTAGTCGGTTTTGCATCAGCTCCAATTGCATCCGATAAAGGAATGTGGTCTTTCCCACGCCTGCACCAGCGATGATGAGGACTCGTTTTTTTTCAAGGAAAAGATTATGGAATGCCTCTGTATCGATTGGCTCCGTGTCTTTTTCAAAACCATCCGGTATCTGATTATCCTTTTTGATTACCCGCCGCATACTGGGAGGCATGTAATCGAAGCGATCGTGTATATTGGGCTCTCGACCGGCCATCTTGATATCGTAGCCGCGGGTCGCTTGGGCTTTCAGCCTCTGGCGGGCAGCGTTGACGGCGTTTAGGATGGTCTCGTCGTCTAGTTTGTTGTATTTTTGAATCTCCGACAACTGCCGGACAACCTCATCCCGGAACCTTGCCTTCTGGCACTCGCGGATCAGTTCGACCACTTCGCTCAGCGCCGGATGCCTGGAAACCTCCTCGAGCATCCGAAAATAGAGCCGCGGCAAGGCAACCGATACGGTTTCCGGTTTAAGAGATTTTAGTCCTTTATCCTTTATGAGTTGGGAAAGCGTCCGCTCGAACCCCTCCACCGAAAACATGTCCACCGATGATTCGTTGCCTGCCAGTTTGTAGGAAGACAGGTTGTCGATACTTTCGGTGATTGTCTGACGGAGTCTATCCGAAAGCTCTCCATCCGCCCGATAAAAGAGCTTATGAAGGGATTTGATTTGATCTTCGTCGATCCCCGCAAGTTCGGGGAAATCCTTGGTCAGTTTCGGAAAAAGGCTCTTCAGCCCGTTTTCCAGACTGTTCCGGATCTCTTCCCTGGACAATACCTTGGCAGCCTGCGTCTGCTTGAGATGCTCCCGGTGGAGCTGGGCCAGATGATAGACTCCATTAACGATCAGTCCGACAAAGAATTCCTCGATCATGGGGCGCCCTCATATTCTTATTCAGAATTAGCGCTAAAAACGGAGTGGGTACTTCAATCATGAACAGCGATTCCGACTGTTCCGACCATAGGGAAATGTATTCCATATTTCAAGCCGTAATGAGTGGGTGATCGACGCATGGGTAAGCAATTAATTCAATTCAATAACATTAAGATGAGACCGGTGTTGCTCAAAAGGGTGAAATTTAAAATTCTGATATCGCCCTTATTCGTTCCAACAGGGCAGGCAATCTGTTCTGGCTGGCTGCATCGGGTGGCAAATATCCCGGTAGGGCATCATTGAATCTCTGGTCCTGCAGCAAAATAGTGAACCGCTGTGCCAAATGGATTCTCAATCGCTTTTCCGATTTGTTAACTTCCTCAACGACCTCGAGCCTTCCGTCCAACACGGCTACAATGTCTTCCATGTCGCGGCTTAGGAGAATATCTTCGCCGCCTCTGTCATCAAAGGCCGCAAGCTTTGTCGCCAAGAAATAGGGTGCCGGGACCATCCGAATACGCTTCCCCGAAGGCAGTGAGACGGATTCCGCTGCAGCAAACGCCGGGGCATACCACTCATTTCCAAAACCCATGATTTCAGGATCAGTCGGCATAACATCCAGAATCACATTGTCTGCTTTCCATCTACATATTGGTGCCTCGGAACTCAAATCTTCAACGAAGCCTCTTGCCCTTAGCTTCACTGCCAGTTTGTGGTACTCTGGTAGTGAAGCTACTTCAACTATGGCATCAACATCCATCGTAGCCCTTACCGGTGCTGCTGCAGTATCCGTCAATAACAATCCTGTTGCACACCCTCCTAAAAACACCATGGCATCTGCGAGAGGTCCAAGTCGATGAACAGCTGTATACAGAATCTCAAGGTTTGGATTCATTGGATCCGCCATAGCGCTTTAGCCTATTCTTAAGTTCTTTGATGGCGATTTCCCGCTCCCGGGTGCGCCCACCGCGAATCGCATCCACCAATACCAAAAGCTCATAAAGTTGGTTATCTTTTCGGACTGCTTTTGGAACCGATTGATATAAAGGAGAGAAAGCTTCCCCACGGACGTTGCCATCCGGATCCGGCCAAACAGGGGGCGGTTCGGATGATTGCGCAAATGATGCATTCAAAGGGGATCCAGCATAGCTGGTCGGCACACCCCTTGTCATGCCGCCCCTCTCCGGAACATAAACGTATTTGAGACCGTGTATTAAGAATTCATTCAAGTTGCTGATGTTGGGTTTTATCCTATCATTGATCCGGTAGGCCAAGTTGGCACTTAATGCCCTTTTGACGGCACCATGAACTTCCGATGGGCTCATCCCCAAATCAATCGCCAGCTTATTGTAGGACCAGTCCTGCTTTCCAAGCGACACAATCTTCAGCAAAACCAAAACGTCTTGGGGTTTTAAAACCATAAGTCATTTCCTATTCGCGATTCACGAATAAAGAATGGCTAAAAATTAATACTTTGTCAACGGAAAATTTGGAAGTGGCCCCCAAATAGTTTCCCGAATTGCGAAAAATGAATTTTCGACACCTTGTAACGTAATAAAAGAGGCTACTGCATGTGCAGTAACCTCTTCATATTTGGCTGGCTGGGAGACCAGGATTCGAACCTGGGTTGACGGAGTCAGAGTCCGCAGTCCTGCCGCTGGACGATCTCCCATTATTTTAACGAGTTATTAGATGAAACCTCCTGATGTGTCAAGTGGAATGTGCCCTTTAAGTTTGAAACAACGTCCCATGGATTAGCCACCCGCTTCGCGATCAGATCAAGCAATTCTTCCTGAAAGGCATGTATGTTTTTACCAGGGCAAAGTTGTCCTGGTGAGAGTGTCAATCCAGTCTGCGTGGGTCTGCGGCTAAAGTAATATTTATCGACTCTCGATATATTGAACGGCTTTTTCCAGTCGTTTGATCACCTTTTCTTTTCCCAGGGCTTCGAGCACCTCGAAAATGCCGGGGCTTACGGTTTTTCCGGTGAGCGCTACCCTGAGGGGCTGGGCGATTTTACCGAATTTGAGATCGGTTTTCTCCATTACGGTCTTAAAGGGTGTTTCCAGCGCTTTTTCGGTAAAGTCGTCCAGGGATTTCAGTTCATCGATAAGCAGCTTAAACGGTTCAAGAATCGATTCCATTAAGAACTTCTTTGAAGCATCTTCATCGTAAGAAACGGTGTCCGGAAAATAGAACAAAGCCCCTTCCGCCATCTCCTTTAATGTCTTGCTGCGTGCATTCAAGGTTAGAACCACTTTGTCAAGGAATTCTCCCTCCTCAGCCTCACATCCAGCTTCCTTTAAAAAGGGAAGCAGGTGTTTGGATACATAACGGGGAGATGCCGCCTTGATATGGTCCGCATTCAGGGCCTGAAGTTTTTCCATGTCGAAGATTCCGGCGGATTTGCCCACATTGTCCAGGGTAAACTTTTCGATCAATTCGTTTCTTGTGAAAAACTCCTGGTCTCCAAAGGACCAGCCCAGCCGGACCAGGTAGTTGAGCAGGGCATCCGGGAGAAATCCCATATCCCGATAGGCGGTCACGGACATGGCCCCGTGTCGTTTGCTCAACCGGGAGCGATCATTTCCCAGAACCATGGGCACATGGCCGAATGCGGGCAAAGGGATGTTCAATGCCTTGTACAAAAGGATCTGCCTGGGCGTGTTGTTGACGTGGTCATCGCCGCGAATGACGGTGTTGATCCCCATGGTGATATCATCGACGACCACGGCATAATTGTAGGTGGGAATGCCGTCGCTTCTGAGCAGAATGAAGTCATCCAACTCATCATTCTGAAATACGATATTGCCCTTGATGACGTCTTCCACAACCGTGGTTCCCATAACCGGCGCTTTCAAGCGGACCACGGCCCCGTCTGTTTTTTCAAGGCCTTTTTCCCTGCAGGATCCGTCATATTTGGGTTTGCCGCCGGCCTCTTTGGCCATTTTTCGCATCTCTTCCAGCTGCTCCGGGGTGCAGGTGCAGTAATAGGCCGCCCCGGATTCCAGGAGTTTCCCGATGTATTCATTGTAGATATCCATGCGCCGGGATTGAAAGTAGGGGCCGTCATCCCAGTCGATGCCGAGCCATTCCAGCGCCTCCAGGATGGCATCCACGGACGCCTGGGTGGACCGTTCCGCGTCGGTGTCTTCAATTCTCAATACAAACCGGCCCTGAGTGTGCCGGGCATAAAGCCAGTTGAAAAGAGCCGTCCGGGCTCCGCCCACATGCAGATAACCGGTGGGGCTGGGAGGAAAACGCGTCACAACTTTATCCATTTTCGTCACCTATTTCTAGATTCTTTGCAGCTTCTTAGACTTAAATTGGGTCTTTATATTGTAGTTTCAGTCTGTTACAGCCTGATCGAAACCCTATGTGTTGTATGTCAGCAATCGATTCGATTACTATTAGAATTACAAGGTAGTAATAGTAAATCGACAAAGGATCCTGTTGTATAAAATATCAACACCTCGGCGGTGCCCAATAAAAACATAAAATACAGATTTCCTTCACCGAATGCCAGGAATTTTGCATTTTTCTGAATAACGGTAAAAAATTTACAGTTAATTCATGTGGTTAGAATTTGTCCGCAATCCTTCTGAAGCCTGAACCGCTTTATATCACAGGCAAAATTGAACCTCAAGGAAGGGGTGTTAAAAAAAAATGTAAAACCCCTTGACATTCTCCGGCATTTCAATTACTAAAGACGGAACTTAAATTAGTGGTAGTTATATTTAATTTTTTATTCATAAAATCAATATATTAAGGGGATTACTCATGGCTCTACCAAAACGAAAAATATCCAAATCGAGACGGGATAAGCGCCGGACCCACCAAAAGATCCAAGGACCGAATCTATCGACCTGTAAACAATGCGGCGAAGCTAAACTTCCCCATCACGCATGCCCGAGCTGCGGTACCTACAAAGGCCGCACCGTCACCGAACCCGAAGAAGACTAGCGCAAAAAAGGGGTCAGAATAAATGACAGCATCTGATACGCAACAGAGCACGGAGCTTCAAGGGTTAGATGAAGAATCGAGAAAATTGATTCTCGATACCCTCCGGCAGCTTCGCCGGAAGCTGCTGACCAAAGAAAAAATTCTGGAGTTCGACAAAAACGACATTTTTCCGGAAGACGCGATCCGAAAAATGCTGGCCCCGGAGATCGGTCTGCAGCTGCTGTTCATACCGGAAGCCTATGGCGGTATCGGCGGGGGTGCCAGGGACTGTTGCATGGTGACCCAGGAAATGGCCAAGATCTGCCTGGGTGTGGCAACGGCGTTTTTTGCCATTCAACTGGGGGCGGATCCGCTGCTGGTTGCCGGAACCGAAGAACAGAAAGATAAATGGCTGGGGAAAATTGCCGATGGTGAAGCCCTTGTGGCCTATGCCGTCACCGAACCGGATGCCGGAAGCAATCTTGCCGCTCTTCAGACCTCGGCCGATCCGGTTGAAAACGACAACGGCGAGCTCATCGGATACAACGTGAACGGGAACAAACAATTCATTTCCACCGGAGGTTATGCGGATTTTATTACCCTGCTGGCCAAGACGCCGGAAGGGCCGACTTTCTTTGTGGTGGAAAAAGGCACCAAAGGATTTATGCAGGGCAAGGGGGAAGAGAAACACGGAATCCGGGCTTCAAACACCTCTCCGCTTTCATTTTCCGATGTCTTTGTCCCCATTGAAAACCTCATCGGCGGTGTGCCGGGCAGGGGGCTCAAACAGGCCAACGCAGTGTTCGGATATACACGGCTGATGGTCGCCTCAATGGGTCTGGGCGCCGGAGAAGCAGCGCTCAACATCGTTATTCCCTATGCAAAGGAGCGGATTCAATTCGGATCACCCTTGAGTGAGAAGCAGGGCTACACCCACAAACTCGTGGTTCCCAATGCGGTGAGGCTGGAAGCTGCAGACGCTTACATCGAAGAGGTTGCAACCCGATTCGATTCAGGGGAAACCGATTTAGAAGTGGAAGGTTCCATCGCCAAATATTTTGCAACCGAAGTTGCCAACAAAACGGCTGATGACGCCATGCAGGCTTTGGGCGGTTATGGGTATATCGCAGAGTACGAAGTGGAAAAGATCAAGCGGGATGTGAAGATCACCTGCATTTACGAAGGCACCAGCGAGATTCAACAAAATATTATCAGCACCTTTCGCTGGAGAACGACCCGAAAAACCAAGGGCCAATACTTTGCGGACATCAAAACAGAGATGGAAGCGATGGAAGCAGCCATGGACGATGCCGGATGTCGGTTTTATGCACTTGCGGCAGGGGCCGTTAATGAAGCAACGAATCTGGTGCATGACAACCGGCTGACCCGGAAACAGTACGTCATGTTCGCCCTGGCCGATATGATGACGCATCTGGAGGTCGGTGTTGCATTGGCCCGAAAAGCAAAACGGCTTGCCGATGCCGGAGATTCAAAAGCGGAAAAGATCAAGATCATGTCCAGGCTGTTTGCAGACGAGGTGTCGACACTGGTGGTCCGTAACACGCAGAAAATCTTGATGGGCACCGGTTTGTTCAGCCCGGAAGTTGTTTCAGAATTCATGCAAAAGATATCCGTTCATGAGATGATCACAAGCACTCGAAACGTCATTCTCGATATGGACAAAGCGGCGGATATATTATTCAGGAGGTAATCCATGACGGAGACATCCAAGAGAATCGTAGTGGTTACCGGCGGCTCCAGAGGGATCGGACGGTCGATCTGCATTTCAATGGCAGGAGCGGACACGCACATCTATTTCAACTATTTCAACCCGGTAAATCCGGATGAAGAGGCTGAAAAAGCCAAGGAAACCGAAAACGCCATTGTCGATGCCGGCGGATCGGCAACCTCGGTGAGTGTGGACGTGGTCTCGGAACCGGCAGTGAACGCATTTATTGATAAAATCATGGAAGAAGCCGGACGGATCGACGTACTGGTGAACAACGCCGGAATCACCCGGGACGGACTCCTCGTGCGCATGAAGACCGCAGACTGGGATGCCGTCCTTGACACCAACCTGAAGGGCTCGTTTCTTTGCACCAAAGCGGTTGCAAAATTCATGATGAAACAGCGATACGGCAGGATCGTCAATATTGCATCCGTGGTGGGCGCCTCCGGCAATGCCGGGCAGGCCAACTATTCCGCCTCAAAGGCGGGGGTTATCGGTTTTACCAAGAGCGTGGCCAAAGAGCTGGCATCCAGGGGGGTTACGGTCAATGCGGTTGCCCCCGGTTTTATTGAAACCGACATGACAGCGGTTCTGCCGGAAAAGGCAAAAGAGGCGCTGATCCAGCAAATCCCCATGGGACGGATCGGAAAGCCCGAAGATGTGGCTGCTGCCATAAAATTCTTAGCGTCTGACGACGCATCTTATATTACCGGACAAGTCATTCATGTGAATGGCGGCATGTATTAACGAAAGGAGAAAGAATTCATGTCTATAGAAGAAAAAGTCAGAAAAATTATTGCCGAGAAATTGAGCGTGGACCTGGACGAAGTGGTGCCGGAGGCCTCATTTGTGGACGATCTGGGCGCAGATTCTCTGGACCTGGTGGAACTGATCATGACCATGGAAGAGGAATTTGATGTGGAAATATCAGATGAAGATGCTGAAACACTGGTAACCGTAAAGGATGCCATCGAGTACACGAAAAAGCAAGTTTAATCCGAATTTCGATACATCACTTCAAAATCCATAAACCGGCCGCCATGGGCCGGCCGAAAAGGAGGTATTCTTGGAACGTCGGGTAGTTGTCACAGGGATTGGATTGATCACCCCGCTGGGTATCGGTGTTCAGGAAACCTGGGATGCGTTATGCGCAGGAAAATCAGGGATTTCAGAGATCACCCGGTTCGATACGTCGGAATATGAGACTAAAATTGCCGGCGAAGTCAGAAATTTCAATCCTGAAGATTTTATGTCAAAAAAAGAGGCCAAGCGGAATGAAACGTTCATCGCTTATGCCATTGCCGCCAGTCGAATGGCGCTTGATGATTCCAAACTTATCATCGATGAGACCAATGAGGACCGAGTCGGGGTGTTGACCGGATGCGGTTTAGGCGGTTTGGGCATGCTCGAACGCACCCACCAAATCCTGCTTGAAAAAGGACCCAAGCGAGTGGGTCCCTTTTATATCCCCATGCTTATCGGTAATATGGCTCCCGGCCTGATATCCATCCATTTAGGGGCAAAAGGCCCCAATTCTTCCATTGCCACAGCATGCGCGGCCGGTTCCCACGCCGTAGGTGATGCGTATAAGATCATCGAACGGGGGAATGCCGACGCCATGATTACCGGCGGGGTGGAATCTGTGATTACCCCCACCTGTATTGCCGGATTCAACGCCATGAAGGCTCTATCCACCCGCAACGATGAGCCGGCAAAAGCGTCACGTCCTTTCGACAGGGACCGGGATGGATTTGTAGTGGGAGAGGGTGCCGGTATTCTGATCATCGAGGACCTGGATCACGCACTGGAAAGAGGGGCAAAAATATATGCCGAAATTATCGGTTACGGCATGAGCGGCGACGGCTATCACATCACATCGCCTCCTCCCGGCGGCGAAGGCGCGCAAAGATGCATGAATGCCGCCATTGAAGATGCCGGCATAACTGGTAAAGATATCGACTACATCAACGCACACGGCACATCAACCCCGCTGAATGATTTATACGAAACCCGAGCCATCAAATCCGTGTTTGGAAAGCATGCGCACTCAGTGGCCGTCAGCTCCACCAAATCCATGACCGGACATTTGCTGGGGGGTACCGGAGGAGTGGAAACCGTATTCACCGCATTAACGCTTTTGCATGGGATAATTCCACCCACCATTAACCTCGACAATCCCGGCGAAGAGTGCGATCTCGACTATGTCCCGCATAAAGCCCGGAAACAGGATGTTAAGATTGCCATGACAAATTCATTCGGCTTTGGCGGTACCAACGCATCATTGATATTGGGCAAATATCACAACGCATCCGGATAATGCGAAAGACCCCTGCCTGATTCCCATAGCTTGTTTTCGTTTTCTACCCGATACGGTAAGGTTTCCCTGCAGCAACCCTTCTGACCGGTGCTGCAGGGATCTTTTTAAATTTTTTCTTGCAGTTACATAAACTCCCATAATACAAATATCCGGGATAGGATGATTTCAAGAATCATGTTTCGGGTGAGATACACGGAAAGACAAAACAACAACCTGGAAATCATCGCAAAATTCATTGCCCAGGTGCTGACGCATCCGGATGATGAAGATATCATAGGAATTGTTTCATCTGAAGTTCAGGAGTTATGCCAGGCATTCCCATTATATGGGCAGTTCGAAGGTGGAATATAGGGTGTTCCTGGAATCTTGTTGATGGGGTTATGGGTTTGTTCAGTGCTAAAACAGTCTTGAGACAGGAGGAGAGTCCATGAAATGTCCGTTTTGCGGTGAGATCGACAACAAGGTGATCGATTCTAGGCTGGGCAAGGATGCCAGTGTCGTCCGGAGGCGCCGGGAGTGTCTCCCCTGCACCCGGCGGTTTACCACGTATGAACATATCGAAGACATCCCGATTATGATCATTAAAAAGGATGGGCGTCGAGAGGTTTTTAACCGCGATAAGGTTCGGACGGGTCTGAAAAAGGCGTGTGAAAAAAGACCCATCAGCATGGTGCTGATCGAAGAATTCATTGATGAGCTGGAGAGGGATTTGAGGGAGATAGGAGAAAAAGAAATATCGGCTCACATGATCGGTGAAAAGATTATGGAAAAACTCCATGAGCTCGACGCTGTCGCCTATGTTCGCTTTGCTTCGGTTTACCGGGAGTTCAAGGACGTCAACGATTTTGTCGATGAGCTCAAAAGTCTGCTCACCGACCGGTAAGAAATTTGCGATTTTCGAATGTCGATTTGCGATTTTAAACTGCAATATAGCAGAAAACGTTTCCTACGAATACAATCGTAAATCGAAAATTGAAAATCGAAAATGAAGCTCCCTGCCGCAAGCGGGCAGGGTATCAAAGCGGAACACAAAACAATTTAGATGATGGTGGGAAACGTAGTTTCCCCCCACACCCCCCTTCCGCATGTTTACCCCGCCGCAAGC
>DUZK01000107.1 GCA_013349495.1 Deltaproteobacteria bacterium | reverse complement strand
TTACCATCCCTTCAAGCCTTGCCGTATCAATAAGTTCATTGATCAGCGCTGTAAGTATAGCACAATCCTCCCTTGCGGTTTCAAAAAGTGTTGCGCGTTGATCCGGTTTCAGCCGGTCGGCCTTATCGGCGAGCATCCCCACACTCATGGAAAGAGAGGTCATCGGTGTTTTCAATTGGTGGGAAAGATCCGCAATCAATCGCGCCCTGGCTTCTTCGGCATGACGCGCTTTGAGTTTTTCGGCCGTCAGTTTGTCCTTGCTGATTTGGTCATAAATCTTCAGCCGTCCGAAGAGGCGGTTGAATTCTTGGGTCAAAAAACCGATTTCATCTCGGGTCGTTGAGACGATTTCCGGATAATCTCCACTGCCTTCCTTAATTTCGGCAAGACTCTTTGCCAAACGGATGAGAGGCCGGGATATTCGCGTTGACAAAAGGTAACTGAATAAAAGGGTAAAAAGAATTGCTAAAATCAACAATCCTATGGAGTACCGGAGTGCTTCTTTAGCAAGCAGTTTTGTCCTTTTTTCGGCAGACTCCATTGCCCTTTCATTGATGAGAACAAGATCATTGAGTTTGGAATTCACGGCTGCCGAAATGGTGATAAAATCATAAGACAGTGGGTCCACTTCCGATTGTTTCCGGGTATTCAGCGCTTTTATCAAATCGGCCAGTGTCGATTCATATGTTTTGAAATCAATAAAAAGGGAGTCTATAATTTGTTGTTCTCCCGATTCGGTGACGTTATCGTTGCAATCGGAGAGAAGCTTTTTGATTTCTGGGTTTGATAGGGGTATTTCCGGGAAGTTAGAGGGATTCATGAATATCGTCGAAAGAATACGATTTTGGGTTGATTCCAGAATTTGGCGGATCTGTTGAGCCTTCTGTATGCTCTTATAGTTTTTTGAAAGAATCAATTCGGCGCTTCGGCCCAATGAGCTTAAATGACGGTAATCCAAAAAAATAACAAAAATAAGGATTAAGGCAGGGATTACGATAATGAAAAAAATTTTGGATTTTATTGAAAATCGGATAGTCATCTTCGTCAATAACAATCTTCTAAAATTTGAAAGCGGATCTGAGGATTTACCTAAATCAATTCGGCGCAAGAATCAAACAACAATCTATGTTGTATTGATTTTGGCTGTAAACCCGAAAGGCATATATCGTCCATTTTCGATGTTGAAAAATCATCGAGCGAAGTTAAAATGCGGTTGCCTTGGCTGGTCAAGGGTCCGGTGTTTGCAAAAAATGAAAATCAAGATAAAATAGTAGCAAAATCTTTCGCATTATAAAATTCGGGAGTACCGCCAAAGGATATTTTGCCATGAAGTTGTTGCTTGTCGAAGACGATAAGAAGATTGCCTCTTTCATTTCAAAGGGGTTCAGACAATCCGGATTTGCAGTCGATCATGCTATGGACGGCCAAGCAGGTCTTGAGATGGCCCTCTCCGTCTCATATGATGCCGCCATCGTGGATATCATGCTGCCGAAACGGGACGGTTTGAGCCTGATTGACGAGTTGCGGAATCGCGGGATCAAAACGCCGGTGATAATCCTCAGTGCCAAGCGCTCCTTGGATGATCGTATCAAAGGCATTCAAAGGGGCGGGGATGATTATCTGATTAAACCTTTTGCCTTTTCAGAGCTCCTTGTTCGGGTTCAGGCCCTGATCCGAAGATCCGCAGGTGCCTCCGATGCTTCGAAACTGGAATACGCCGATTTGTGCCTGGACCTTTTCAAACACGAAATCCATCGATCCGGAAAAATTATCGATTTGCCGCAACGGGAGTTTGCACTTCTTGAGTTTCTCATGCGAAATGCAGAACGAGCGCTTTCCAAGACAATGATTTTAGAACACATATGGGATTTGTCTTTTGATCCCCAAACCAATGTCGTTGATGTTCTGGTTTGCAGGCTGCGAAATAAAATCGATAGGGATTTTCCCAAGAAGTTGATTCATACGATACGAGGGATCGGATATGTTCTTAAAGACCCTTCCAAAAACCCTTAAATCGAGCAGCTTCAGGCTCTCACTTTGGTATTCGACCTTTTTCATTATAAGTTCGATCTTGATTCTGATTGCAACCTATTTTTTTCTTTCTTCGGCACTTAAGTCAACCGATCAGGAAGCCATCTTATCCGAACTGAGTGAACTTACATTTACGTATAACCTTCATGGCATGCAGGTATTCCAAAGTGAAGTTGCGGAAAACATCAAATATCAGAAAAAAAATCCTTTTTTTATACGCATCTCTGATTGGTCGAATCGAACCCTTCATGTCTTTTATCCCAAGTTATGGGATGAGTTCGATCTGGGCTTGCTCGAAAAATATTCATTGAAAGACGCCAAGTTCTGGATATCTTTGCCTGCAATTGAAGATGATTTCGACCTCATGATCGCATCCGACCGCCTAAAGGATGGACGCTGGCTTCAGATGGGCAGAAGTTCCGAAATTCGACAAAAAACCCTTGAACGATTCGGCGAGGTTTTCTCCATTATCATGATTCCTTTAATCCTAACCGGATTTGCAGGCGGCGCTTACCTTGCGAATCGGACCTTTAGACCGATTCGACACATCATCCAGACGGTGCAATCCATTGAAACCGGAGATATGGATGCACGGGTTCCCCGGGCCCATACCGGAGACGAACTGGATGAATTGGCCAGGCTGTTCAATGAGATGCTGGACAGAATACATACACTGATTGACGGCATGAAGGGGTCTCTGGACAATGTGGCTCACGACTTACGGACGCCCATGACCCGATTGCGGAATATCTCAGAAACAGCACTCCGGGCAAACGTTGACGGAAAGCTTTGCCGGGAGGCGCTTGCAGACTGTATCGAAGAATCAGACCGTGTGTTAAATATGCTGGCAACATTGATGGATATATCCGAAGCGGAAACAGGCGTGCTGAAGCTGGATCAAGACCTTGTTCATATCCCTCATATGCTCGATAGAATCGTGGACATGTATCAGTATGTGGCCGAAGAGAAAGGTGTTGAAATAAAGACAAATTTTTCCGAGGAAATCCATGCCGCCATCGACCAGAATCGAATGAGCCAGGCAGTTGCCAATCTTTTGGATAATGCAATCAAATACACAGCGAAAGGCGGAAGGATAGCCCTTGAAATTTATGAGAGCAGCGGTGCTTGCATTATAAAAGTCAACGATACGGGTATCGGCATTTCGCCAAAGGACTTGCCCAAGATATGGGACCGTTTGTATCGTGGAGACCGCAGCCGTTCTTCAAAGGGCCTCGGTCTCGGTCTCAGTTTGGTTAAGGCTGTCGTTGAGGCGCATCACGGCAAAGTGGAAGTCGTCAGCAGTCCCGGCAACGGATCTACCTTTATCATCTCCCTTCCTGCTCCTCATCGTTCCGACGCTTAAATCAGTTCGTAAAATTTAAAACCTTTCAAAACTGTAATGTTCAAGAAAGGTTTATGTAATATTGGCATAGTATGATTCGTGCTGCTTAAAAGGTATTTCTCTATTTTCCGGGAATCCGAAAATGTTTTCAGATTCAAACTTCAGTGATTTGGGAGATCAGGAGGAAACACAGATGAAAAAAGAAATGATCAAACCGTTTGCCTGGGGGTTGGCCGCCGGTGCGGTCGTGTTGCTGATCGTCATTTTCTGGTCGGGTTTTGCGGTAACAAAGAGTTCCGCCAAGGAACAGGCTGAAGACATGGCCGAAAAAGCCGTGGTCGACAAGCTGGCAACCATATGCGTGGCCCAGTTTCAGCAAGATCCTGAAAAGGAACAGAAGCGCAAGGTGTTGAAAGAGACAGCTTCGTATGATCGGGACGATTTTGTAAAAAAGCAGGGTTGGGCAACAATGCCCGGGATCGAAAAACCAGATTCGAGTGTGTGCGATGAGTGTGCCGAGCGAATTTTAGCGCTCAAGAGTTAATACGATTTTCTTTTTTTGACACTTTTTGGGGCCGGTGGATCCGCGTATCTGAAGCGTCAAAGCAAGAATTTTCAACCGTTTCATAATCAGCATCACCGCTATAGATGCCCTAAAGGAGAATGCCCAACGAGTTTACTCAAAGTGCCGGTTTCAAGCCGACGACATTAGGTCCCAATACTAAACTGTCGGATATGGATGAAATTTTAGATGGTAATACTATTCTGAAATATAACATGTTGGTTTAAAGTGGCCTCAAATCATAAGAAGAAAAAACAGATAAATAAAATTTTGAGTTTATGCGCCGCCGTCCTCATTATATTGATCGAATTAACGGTTATTGCTTCTTGTACAAAAAAAACGAATTTGTCCAAACCCTTCCCGAAACAACCGCCAGAGACTGAAGTGACAAGTCCCTTAAAGAATGGCAAGGATCAAAAACTGGGAGGAACTGTTCATCAGAAGGCTTTCGAAGAGAAACGCCTTAAGGAAGAGCTGCTCATAACAGAAACTAAAGAACGCGAGTGGTTGGCAGCTAAAAAGATGTTCTTAGCTGAAGATATTTACTTTGAATTCAACAGTTCTATGCTCTCGTTAGAGGCGCAAAGTGTCTTGAAGCGTAAGGCGGAGTGGCTGAGGGAGTATCCAAAAGTATCAGTGATTATCGAGGGGCATTGTGATGAACGCGGTGCCAACGACTACAATCTCGCACTTGGTATCCGGAGGGCTGAAAAAACAAAATTATATTTGAATTACCTTGGCATTGAAGCATCTCGGTTAACTACTACAAGCTATGGTGAGGAACGACCGATGGGTACTGGTCACAACGAAGAAGACTGGGCAAGGAACAGAAGGGTTCACTTTGCGGTTGAAAAATAAATCTTCTGCCAAGAGACCTTCAACACTGCAAATATCGTGTAGAACTGTTTTTTTTTGCGGTTTGATGTTTTTCTAATCAATTCAAGGGCTTTTTGATAATAGTTTAGGAAAAGAATTACATAGCTTTTTCCCTTAATAAATCGAAATGCTGAAATGAAATCCAAATTGATTGCCCTGAGTTTAATTGGATTAACAATTCTCCTCATTTTCTTTTCGGTATATGTAGTAGATGAAACCGAACAGGTGGTTGTCACCCAATTTGGCAGGGTCGTGGGTGAGCAAAAGACGGCAGCCGGTCTCCAGTTCAAAGTACCGTTTATCCAAAAAGCAAACTATTTTCCTAAAAACTTACTTCGATGGGATGGGGAGCCGGGTGAAATTCCGACATTGGATAAAACCTATTTGTGGCTGGATTCTTTTGCACGATGGAGAATTTTTGATCCGATTAAATTCTTTAAAACAGTCAATAATGTTCAAACGGCATTAAACAGGCTGGACGATATCATTGATCCTGCTGTTAGAAATTTTATAACGTCGCACAAACTTATCGAATCGGTTCGAAACAGCAATCGAAAATTAGATCCCTATGAAGTCGGCCTCGAAGGGTTGGAATATGACCAAAGAACTGCTTATACGGTTTCTGTCGGCAGAGAAAGAATAACCCATGGGATCGTAAAACAAGCTCAATCGAAGCTGAGTCCTTTCGGCATTGAATTGGTAGACATTAAGATCAAGCAGATAAATTATGTGGAGCAGGTAAGAAAATCCGTTTATGACCGGATGATTGCAGAACGAAAGCAGATATCCGAAAAATTTCGATCCCAAGGGAGGGGGGAGGCACAAGAAATTTTGGGTGAAAAAGAGCGGGATTTGAAACAGATACTTTCCGAGGCATACAGAACAGCCCAGGAAGTCAAAGGCAAAGCGGATGCAGGGGCAGCACGAATTTATGCTGACGCATATGGAATCGATCCCAAGTATTTTACCTTTTATAGGACCCTTGATGTTTACCGTAAGTCTTTGGGAAATAAGGACACCATGCTTGTATTATCAACCGATTCCGAATTTTTAAAATATTTGAAAGATTACAGGGTGGAATCAGAAATGAGTGAACATGCCGACCAAAATTGAGCTGCATCAATTTGAACCGGTAAAGGAAGCGGTACGGTTTAATAACTGCAAAAAGGAAATGAAGAATAAAATTCCAGGCATTTTAAGTATCACGCTACTGTTTTTGGCTTTCATCATAAATACTTCGTCATTAGCCGGAGACGACAGAAAAATAGGCGTGGTTGACCTCCGGAGAATCATAAAAACGACGCAGATGGGTCAATCGACAAAGATCGAGATAGAAAAGGTGAAGAACGACTTCCAGTCCGATCTGAACAAAAGAAAAGCGGAAATCGAAAAGTTCAAGCGGGAATTTGCCGGGGGAGCGTTGGTTCTGGAGCAAACATCTATCGAAGAAAAAGAGCGTCAGTTGAGGATCATGCTGAATGATTATCGAGAATTAAAAACAGATTATCAGAATCAATTTCGGGAACAGGTCAAAGTTATAGATCAACGGATAAGGGAAAGAATCATGGAGGCAGCTGAAAGATACGGAAAAGAGCAAGGCTATCTAATCATTTTGGAAAAACATGAGGCAGGAATCCTCTATTTCCCCGAAGCAGTCGACATAACGGATGCCATCGCGAAAGAAATTAACAGAAAGCCATGGTTATCAGGAGAGAAAAAAGTCGATTAGATAATGCATTGATTTATAATCGTGCTGTAGGGTCTTCCGAATCAGCTTCTTCATCGTAAGCGCCATGGAGAAATGAGGAAACCCTGCAGCACATTTTTCAAACCGGTTATTATTTTCTAAAACTTCAGAGGTAAGTATACTGAAGCCGCTGTTGAAACCAAACATATTAGTCATCGACGATAATGAACTTCGCAACTTCCTCGGCGAATCTCTGAGGGAGTTCGGATACCATGTTGATATTGCAGATGGGGTGCCGAACGCAATGCCGTTAATGAAGACTCGGAATTACCATGTAATAATTACGGATAAAAACATGCCCGGTATGAACGGTTCGAAGGATGGCGGTTTTGATATTGCTGGATACTCTAAAGAATATTTGCCGAACACAAAAGTAATCATAATAACCGGGGATCGTATGGCTGAAATTGATCGCCGAATCCTGGATCTGGGTATAGCTGATATCGTGTTTAAGCCGTTTCAAATGTCAACATTGAAAGAAAAAATCGATAAATTGATACGATATTAACGTGTCGCGTAAAAAGAGGACCGGATCTGAGATCCCGGATATTTGAAGCACGATTGGAGTGGAGTGAACAATTTGTCAGGAGGTGGAAAACAATGAAATGGAAATTTTGGGGGAAATCGGGGACATCCGGTAGTACCGGCAAAGCAGAAAAACTTCCAAGGCCGAAAGATATACCCCAAGGGATCGGGATGACCATGGTAACAGCTTTGCACAATGATCTGGATTGAGTCTGGTCGCTGAAGGCGGGTGATATTGGATTTGCCGGAATCCAAAGACCTAAAGAACATCCGCATCTATGATCCTGCAAGAGTTGCAGCCGCAAAAGCGGCAGTGAAAAATTACAAAACCTTCGATGCTTATCCGGAACTGATTCTTTACGAAGGATGGTTCAACAAAAAGAACGGAAAGTTGGAAATCCATGAAATAAAAAGTCCTCAACCTAAAGCAGCTTAATAGATTTTGAAATCTACCCAAGAGAGATCGATCATATTCATGAAGAATAAGATTCATTTTGAAAAATTCCGCGGTGCTTTCAATTTGAGTATCGCTCCTATTTGGCTGTTGCTCTATTTATTTATGATTACCGGAGGTGAAGCAGCTCCATTACCTTCTGAAGGTGCCCCGGCACCGACAAGCTTTTCGCAACTCGCAGAGAACGTAAGCCCGTCTGTTGTCAACATTCGAACGGTGAAGACGCTTTCCGGAGGCGGGCCTGTCTTCAGGCATTTTTTTGAAAATCCGTTGGGTGAACGGGGGCCGTTTCATGAGTTTTTTGAAAGGTTTTACGGACCGGAATTCGATCGGGAATATAAACAGCGCAGTCTGGGGTCCGGTTTCATCATCGATAAAGACGGTTATATCGTCACCAACAATCACGTTATCGAGGGCGCTGATGAAATCGAGGTCAAATTGAAAAACGGTGAGGAGTTGAAGGCCGAAATTGTCGGTGTGGACTCCAATACAGATCTGGCTCTGATCAAGGTCGTTGCCAAGGAGCCGCTTGCCGCCGCACCCTTGGGTGATTCCGATGCGCTCAAAGTCGGCCACTGGGTTGTCGCCATCGGATATCCGTTCGGGCTGGAACATACGGTAACCGCCGGCATTGTCAGCGCCAAGGGACGGGTCATCGGCACCGGCCCTTATGACGATTTCATTCAGACCGATGCCGCCATCAATCCCGGCAACAGCGGAGGTCCCCTGATTAATATGCATGGTAAGGTCGTCGGCATCAATACGGCGATTATTGCCGGAGGGCAGGGTATCGGCTTTGCTGTGCCGATAAACATTGCCAAAGGGATCATCCAGCAACTCAAAGAAAAAGGGTCCGTAACAAGGGGCTGGATGGGGATTGCCGTACAGGATATCTCAGAAGAGATGTTCAAATATTACGGCATTAAGGATAAGCAGGGGGCTTTAGTGGCGGATGTATATGAAAGGGACCCCGCGGATCGGGCAGGTATTCAAGCCGGAGATATCATCATCGAAATCAATGGGGAAAAAATAGAGAACGGTCGGGAGTTGACAGGCGTCATCGCGGGATTGCCTATCGGTGAAATTGTCGAGGTCAAAGTGTTGAGAGACGGGGAGCCGATCATAGTTGCCGTAACCATCGAAAAAAGGGAGGAAGGACAAATGGCCTCCAAACAATCATCCAAAAATAAGGAGGATCGGTTCGGTCTTCGATTGTCCGTCGTAACACCGCAAATTGCAGAAGAATTTGATTTTGAAGAAAACACCGAAGGCATTGTTGTTACCGGGATCATACCGGACGGCAAGGCTTTCCAGGCTGGTGCACGGGTCGGTGATCTCATAAGAGAAGTAAATCATCAGAGTGTTAAAGATTTTGACGATTTTAACACGGCATTGGACAAGGTCGGACCGGGGGGAGTCATCCAAATGCTTATCCGGAGGTTGAATGCCGGTTTTGTGGTGATAAAACTGAAGAAATGATCCGTACCGAAATTGTCGTGTTGATATGTTTTGTCTCCTTGTTAACAGGAATTGATCGATAATCGAGAGGAGCTATTTGGTGCTGAAAGCTAAAAAATCGATAAAGCAGTTGTTGTGGGGCGGTTTTGGCGGGTCAATCCTGACATTAATTATCGGATTTGCCTGGGGTGGATGGGTTACGGGAGGTGCAGCCAAGGAAAAGGTAGAGACCGCTGTCCTCACCCGTTTGACTGGGATTTGCATTGTGCAATTTAACCAGGACCCTGAGAAAGTTAAGAAGTTTAAAGAACTTAATGAATTGGATTACCGGAAAAGAGAAGAATATATCAAGAAGCAGGGTTGGGCAACGATGCCGGGCGATACGGAGCCCGATAATGAAGTTGCAAGGATGTGTTCCGAACAGATCAGATTAACCAGCGAGTAGGTTCTCTTCGTTCGCTATTTCTACTGATACCTATAAACGGACCCGCTTTCTGTTGGATGGTGCTATCGGTTTCGTAGCCTTCCAATAGATAGCGAAGTCCGAAGTCATATTCTGTTGGGTGAATAAATTATGAAATTTAGTTTTAAGTTTTGGGTTGGAATCATCTTGTTAACAACCAATCAACCGCTTGGTTGGGGGACCATGTTTATATTCAATGCCCTATCTGTAAATAAACAGGATGCTCTCTATTCATTTCTTGGCATTGGGGCGTACGCCCTAAGCTGGGGAATGCTGGGATTGGGTTTGTTAATGGTAGGTCCTGAAGGGATCAAATATTCTCGCACTATGCTCAAGAAATTATGGGGGTTTTTTGCCTACCGTTTCTATTAACCACATGCGTTGAATAATTATATGTTGTTGGATATGGCAGTCATACTCATTGTGTTGATATGCTTGATTTGGGGTGCCTACCACGGGCCTTTCGGAGAGTTTGTATCGATTTTAGGCTTCTGTGCGGGCATCTATGCGGCGCTGAATTATTATTACATCGGATCGATCCTTCTTTCTCCATTAATCGAAGATAATACAATACCCAGATTTTTGAGCATGATGATCATCTTTGCCGAGGTTTACCTGATATTGCACATCATAGGTCTGATTATTAAAAATCTATTCAGGACACAACCTCTAAGACAATACCATCGCGTTATCGGTGCAACACTCGGTGCTGTAAGAGGAATCATTGTCGTTTCCGTAGCATTCATTTTTTTAACAGCCGCTTTACCGAAAAATTCGGTCACTTTGAAAAAATCGATATTATCAGAGCCTTTGACCGCTGTTTCGGGTCCACTCACCCTAATAGTAACCAAGGAAATTAAAGATCAATTCTATGAAAAAACAAGTCAATGAAATATGGATTTAATGCCGATTTTATTTTAAAAAAATCGCAAAAAAGCAAAGGAAAAAATACGCTAATCAGAGGAACGATCAAAGTCCTCCTTCTGTTGGTTGTGCTCCATCTCTTAATGCTGGCCGGTTTATATTACTATTTTCGTTCCGGTCTTCCCGATATCCATTCTCTCGTCGATTACAACCCGCCCTTATTGAGCACCGTTTTTTCCGATGATGGCCGAAAAATAGCTGAATTTTACAAAGAAAAACGAATTGTCGTCTCTTTGGACATAATTCCGGATATGCTCAAGAAAGCATTTATTGCGGCGGAAGACGCAAGATTCCACGAACATCCTGGCGTGGATCTGGTCAGCATTATAAGGGCAATGATTAAAAATATCAAAGGGGGATCGATCATTCAGGGGGGAAGTACTATCACCCAGCAGGTGGCAAAGTCCTTTTTCCTTACCCCGGAAAAAACCTACCGCCGAAAAATAAAAGAGGCCATCCTCGCTTATCGTATCGACAAATCGTTTTCAAAAGAGGAGATTCTCTATCTTTATTTAAACCAAATATACTTGGGACACGGCGCATACGGGGTTCAGGCTGCAGCGGAAAACTATTTCGGAAACTCCGTCAAAGACCTGACTCTTGCCGAATGTGCCATGTTGGCGGGATTGCCCCAGGCCCCCAGCAGGTATTCCCCCTATTCCTATCCTGAAAAAGCAAAGGAACGTCAGATCTACGTTCTAAACCGGATGGTAGAAGAAGGGCACATAAATAGTCACCAAGCAGCTACCGCCAAAAAGCAAGAAATTGAAATCGTACCGAAGCAAAATCTATTTCTTAAGACAGTTCCGTATTTTACCGAACATATCCGACGTTTTGTTGTGGAAAAACATGGTATGGATGCTTTTTTGAAGGAAGGGTTTACTATATACACTACCGTTGATATCGAAATGCAGCAGGCAGCTTTACAAGTGATAAATGAAGGATTAAAAGCCCTGGACAAGCGGCAGGGGTATCGTGGACCCATCCGGCATCTGGAGCCTGAAAAGATAGAAGCATTTGTAAAAATGTTGAACAACGAGGTTTATAAAAGCGGTGTTCAAGAGGATATGATTGTTGAAGGTGTTGTCGTTGGGGTTGATGATCGATTGAACAGGACAGTAGTCCGCTTGAGCGATTCGATCGGAATCCTTAAAAAGGACGATATGCAGTGGGCGTTTCAATCGAATCCGAGATCAACAGAACGCTCAACCGCACCTGGAGATATTTTAAAACCCGGTGATGTCATTCTGGTAAAAACAAGAGAATGGATTGACGACAATTACGGATGGCGGCTTGCTTTGGAGCAAGAGCCGACGGCTCAAGCCGCATTGATATGTATCGAGACAGGCACCGGTGAAGTCAAGGCGATGGTGGGGGGACGTGATTTCAAAGAAAGCCAGTTCAATAGAGCCGTTCAATCGCGCCGCCAACCGGGATCTGCATTTAAACCGATTATATATGCGGCTGCCTTGGATAAGGGATACACGCCGGCCACCATCGTGTATGATACACCTGTTGTCTTAGACAGGGGAGACGATCAATTGGAATGGAAGCCGGAAAACTACGAAAAAGAATTTCACGGGCCGGTGTTTTTCAGAACCGCGCTTGCGAAATCTCTCAATTTGGCGACGATCGGAATTTTGAAGGATATAGGGATCGATTACACAATAAGGTATGCAGAACAGCTTGGAATCACATCAAATCTAAACCCTTATCTTTCGCTGGCTTTGGGTTCTTCCGGCGTTTCTCTTCTTGAACTCACCACAGCATATTCGGTCTTTGCCAATTATGGTTACCGGATAAAACCAACGTTCATCCGGAAAATCACCGGCAGGCACGGTAATGAAATTATGAGCGATGCGAAGGAAAGGATAAAAGTGATTGAAGAAACCACCGCCTATCTTATGACAAGCCTGCTACAAAGCGTCGTTGAAAGCGGTACCGGCTGGCGGGTTAAGGCCTTGGGCAGACCCGCGGCGGGCAAAACCGGCACGACGGACCATCTTCATGACGCCTGGTTCATCGGTTACACCCCTCAATATATCACCGGGGTGTGGGTCGGCTTTGACGACGAAAAGCCCCTTGGCTTCAATGAAACAGGGTCAAGAGCAGCCAGTCCCATATGGCTGGGCTTCATGAAGGAAATTCTCAAGGACAAACCGGTTGGAACTTTTCGTATTCCAAATGGGGTTGTATTTACGAAAATAGATCCGGATACCGGACTTTTGCCGGCTCAAGAGGAGAAAAGTGTGGTTTTTGAGGTCTTTAAAGAGGGCACCTCCCCCACCGAAAACGCCGGCAGACCGGGCGAGGTGAAGGACATGGAAAAGTTCTATAAGTCAATCATGTAAGTATCATGCTCTGGTTATTGTGAGGATACGCTCAATTTTTAGCTGGATTTTTCATTTGAAGCATATGAACCATTCGACAAATCCAATGTCTATATTACTAAAACGGATTCATTCACCGGTATATAAGATGCGCGTCAGGGGAATTCTGAAACAAATCTTGCCGTGGTTGAATACAGGTGATCGGGTCTTGGATGTTGGCTGCGGATTTGGAGTGTTGGGAAAGATGATCATGGATTCTCCCCGGTGTCCCGCCGGGGTCAGCGTGACAGGATTGGAAAAAATCAGGCGAAATGATGTCCAGATTCCGATTGAATATTATGGGGGTGATAAAATGCCATATCCTGACAATGCGTTTGAGGTTGTAATTCTTGCCGACGTACTTCATCACGAAACCGACCCTCACCGGCTGATTGAAGAATGTGTCCGCGTCGCCGAACGGTATCTGATTATAAAGGATCACAAACTGGACGGCTTTTGCTCAAAGCTTCGTATTTCACTAATGGACTGGTCGTCAAACATTCAATACGGCATTCCATGCATATATCGATACAACGGGGTAGAAGAGTGGCACAGTT
>DUZK01000106.1 GCA_013349495.1 Deltaproteobacteria bacterium | reverse complement strand
GTGGAGGGAAGAGGAAAATATAGATAGATATGAAACTGCCTATTAATATCAATGATTTACTCACAGCCCGTACCGTCGAGTGGGAGAGGTTGGAGTTTAAGGCCGGTTGGAATCCGAAAGCCGTGCTGCATACCATGTGCGCATTTGCGAATGATTTTCATAACCTGGGGAGCGGGTACATCATCATCGGTGTAAAGGAGGACAAGGGCCGGCCGGTTCTGCCTCCTGCCGGATTGCCAGTCAGGCGGATCGATGCCATTCAAAAGGAAATCGTGGAGCTTGGCTATCGGATAGTCCCCTACTATCATCCCATCATCGCGCCCTATGAAATCGATGGAAGACATATCCTTGTGCTCTGGGCGGCGGGCGGGCAGACCAGACCCTACAAGGCCCCGGTGTCCCTGGCAAAAGGGGAACGGGAATTTGCCTATTATATCCGGAAAGGCTCTTTGACGGTTCGGGCCAGGCAGCAGGACGAAACTGAGCTTATGTCTTTAGCCGCCACTGTACCCTTTGACGACCGCATAAATCAAAGGGCCTCTTTGGAAGACCTGGATCTGGGATTGATCCGCGCCTACCTGAAGCAGGTCAAAAGCGATCTTTTCCGGGAATCCGCTGAAATGGATTTCAACCGGCTTTGCAGGCAGATGAACCTTGTCGATGGTCCGGATGAATCCTTGTGGCCGAAAAATGTTGGTCTGATGTTTTTTAATGAGGACCCATCTCGGTTTTTCCCGCAGACCCAGATCGATGTTGTTCATTTTCCCGAAGGACCTGGTGCGGATACATTTTCCGAAAAGATCTTCAAAGGGCCGCTTCATATCATGCTCCAGAATGCCCTTTCTCATATCCGTTCCATCGTCATCGAGGAAAAAGTCATAAAATACCCGGACCGGCCCGAGGCGGACCGGTCTTTCAACTATCCTTTTCAGGCCGTAGAAGAGGCCCTGTGCAATGCAGTGTATCACCGGTCCTATGAAATACGGGAACCTATTGAGGTAAGGGTTCTGCCTGATTCCGTTACTATCGGCAGTTTTCCGGGACCGGACCGGTCCATTCGCGATAAGGATATGAGGGAGTTCCGCTTTCTCTCGCGTCGTTATCGCAACCGGCGGGTAGGTGAGTTTTTAAAAGAACTCGAAATGACCGAAGGACGTGGAACCGGTATCCCGAAAATATTGCGTGAAATCAGGAAGAACGGATCTCCAGAACCCATATTCCACACCGATGATGATCGGACATTTTTCCTGGTTGAATTTCCCATTCACCCTGTTTTTGTCGAAGCTTTGCATACCCCCCCGGAAGTCACCATGGAAGTCACCCCGGAAGTCACCATGGAAGTCAAGCGGCTTCTAAATGCTATGACCGGAGAACACTCCCGCAAGGAACTCCAGGAAATGCTCAGATTGAAGAATGCCGACCATTTCCGTAAAGCATACCTTTTGCCCACGATAGAGGCCGGACTTGTGGAAATGACTCTGCCGCACAAACCGAACAGCAGACTTCAGAAATACCGGCTTACAGAAACAGGCAGGGCGTTACAGAAATTGCTAAGGGAAGCAAATCAGGTAAAAAGATCAAGAAATAATATGAAAAAAGTAGTTTGATTTTAGGGAGTTATAAATTTCTAATACCAATATTCAAATCATCCGGCAATCATCCGAGCCTTGCGGAGAAACATCCGAAAATAACAAACAGGTAAAGAATCTTTGCTATCACCATGCGATGAGCGGGATGTTTCCAACAAGGAAAAATATCGGCTGAGGGTAAAGGATGTGGATATCAAAGAGGGTATTTTTACGTGGGTCAGCCTCGAGCCGGTGATCAACCCTGACCAGGCGCTTGCGGTAATCCATATGGCGCATCCGTATGTGAATTTCTGGAAGGTGGGCAAGCTGAACCACATGAAAGAATATGAACGGACAGTGGACTGGGGCAAATTTCTCTTCGATGCGGAAACACTTTTAACGAAACTGGGTGCTAAATACTATATCAAGAACGACTTGCGGGCTTTTTCAATAAAACAATGATATAAAAACAGAGAAAACATGGATAGACAAAAGAAGATTTTAATTATTGCCGGACCGAATGGGGCGGGTAAAACGACATTCGCCACTGAGTTCCTTCCCAGGGAAGCCGAGTGCCCCAATTTCATCAATGCGGATCTTATTGCTGAAGGTATCAATCCCTTTCGTCCGGAAGCAAGTTCGATTCAAGCATCCAAGATGATGATTGAAATGATGAAAACCTATGTGAAAAGGGGCGAAAGTTTTTCCTTTGAGACGACCCTGAGCGGAAAAAATTATGCCAGACTTATTCCGGAATGGCAGAAAAAAAGATATAAGATAAAGTTGTTTTATCTGCAACTCCCTGATTCCGAATTTGCTATAGCCCGTGTAAACCAGCGTGTTAAGGAAGGTGGGCATAGTGTGCCCGAAGACGTGATTCGACGTCGCTTTAAAACCGGCTGGAACAATTTTGAAAGATTATACCAAAATCTGGTAGATGAATGGGCGCTTTATGGCAATGCCGGCGAACAACCCATACTTATAAATGAAGGGGGCAAAAATGCTTAAAAATCAAGAAATACCTGAACCAAAAAGATTGAATGATCCGGATATGCGCGGGGCTGAAAAAGCCATTCATCGAGCTGCTTTAAAAGCTCGTGAACGGGCTCGACACTTCGGCCATGGCATTATTATTTATGAAAACGGGAAGATTGTAGAGAAACATCCGGACAAAAAAGACTGAAACAGAAGGCCTAAACCTTTATGGCCATAGATCATCCACTACAGGTCATTGATCGTAATAGCCCATCCTATCCGATTTTGCTGGACAAACGTCTGGGGAAAGATGCTCCTGACCGACTTTGGGCAATAGGCCGCCTGGATCTGATCAGTATCCCCAAAACTGCGCTTTTCTGCTCTAAACGCTGCTCCGGCGATGCCATCCTTACGGCCATGGATCAGGCTCAGAAATGGCGCGACCAGGGCCGTTACATCATCAGCGGGTTTCATTCGCCCATTGAAAAAGAATGCCTGCAAATATTGCTGCGAGGCCGGCAATCCATCATCATCTGCCCAGCGCGAAGTATTGAAAATATGCGCATCCCCATTGTATGGAGGCTCGCACTTGAAGAAGGACGCCTCCTGGTGCTTTCCCTGTTTCCAGCGGTCGCACGACGCATGACCTCAACCTTGGCCGATAAGCGAAACCAAATGGTCGCCGCACTGGCAGATGAGGTCTTCTTTGTACACATCACATCTGGCGGTCGGATATCTCGATTATCAAAACAAATTGCGAAATGGGGGATTCCGATTGTTGAAAACAGTTGAGTGTGTTTGAACAAGGCCATATATGAATTTACAATTATTTGAACGCTACATTGGGATCGATTATTCAGGGGCCAAGACACCAATCTCCCGCCTTAATGGCCTTCAAGTCTTCATGGCAATTACAGCTAGTGAACCTGAAAAAATTCAGGCAAATACTGAAACAAACTGGAATTGGACACGAAAAGAAATCGCGCATTGGTGTGTAAGACAGCTTTTAAAAGATGAACCTGTTATCATCGGAATTGACCATGCCTTCTCTTTTCCACACGCTTACCTGGAACGCTATAAAATACAAAACTGGGATCATTTTCTTAAAGACCTTTGCCAGCACTGGCCCACTGACAAAGATAAAATTGATGTTGAATCACTCCGGCACAATAATAAACGTACCGGCAAATCAGATGAACTCCGCTTAACCGAGAAATGGACCACCGCTGCCCAAAGTGTTTTCAAATTAGACGGTCAAGGTTCCGTTGGAAAATCCACTCATACCGGTATTCCATGGCTGAATTTTATCCGCCAAGAACCGCGATTGAAAGGCCGGGCTCATTTCTGGCCATTTGACGGTTTTGAAACACCTAAAGGGAAATCTGTTATTGCTGAAGTATACCCATCACTATTCCGACGTCGCTTCCCTCGAATTTACAAATCACCAGACGAACATGATGCTTTTTCTATAGCGTTGTGGCTTAAACAGATGGACAGCCGGGGTGTATTGAAGCAGTATTTCGATCCTCCATTATCAGAAACAGAGCGCCAACAGGGGCTTCTTGAGGGTTGGATTTTAGGGGTATATTGATTTTTTCGATTCAATTTTTTCAGGAGAAATAACAGAATGGGACATTCTCTTAAGTTTTTACGTTTCTACAAAACTGAAGCCAACCCGTAGCGATTTTTGATACCATGCCCAGTCAGTGCCATAAAAAGTGATAGGACTTGGAACAAAATGACGCCTATATTCATAGCTGTTAAGCCTCTCTGACAGGATTTAAGCTCAGATCATTCTATTTTGTGGCGACGATTAATCTGATTTATGGCTCGAATCCTTTGTCGCTGGCTGGTCTTGAATGGGAGTCTCTTTTTGGATACGTAATTCTTTTCTATTGGGTTCTCGGTCAAGTTCAATAGATCCTTTAAAATAAGCCCCTTCCGCCATCAGAAAGTTTTTTGCTCTGATATCACCGATGAAATCCGCCTCTTTGGTTAGTTCTACTTTGCCTTTTGTTATTACTTTTCCAATCACAAGACCACTGATGTTAACGTTTTGGGCACGAATATCCCCTTCGAATCGTCCCTCTGAACCTACAATGAAATCATGTTTCTCCAGTTCTACTTCACCCTTTATAGAGCCCTCAATAATTATGTTTTCTTCACCACGAATGCTTCCTTCGATAGAGATATTTTGGCCGAAGATTGTATTCCTATCTTTAGTCGCAGGTTTTGTGTCTGTTGAGGATGTCTTAACATCTTCAGGCTCAATAGAAAATGGCGTTTGGTCGTATTTAATTTCATCCTTTTTCTTAAACATACCATTTCCCCCTAAAACTTTTAGCCGGTTTATTGATAAGCGATGTGGAAGTCTTACTGAAATGCTATTAAACCAATATCAGAATTAAGGCAGAGCTTTCAACAATCTTTCCTGAATTCTGAAATTTGTCTATTTCTCTCTGGAAAATCCTTGGTTTTAGCTTCCATCTTTCTTAGGTACCGGCAAGGGGTATCTTGCCAATATGCAACGTGTTGAAATCATGTCGAATTGTGCATGTTTCTTCCGCATATCCCTGGTGATTAGTCTCTCCAAATTCTGGGAAAAAGAACAGAACACAGAAACCCGGTGACGGTCAGATACGGTGTGAATATAGAGACTTTTTGAACGGAATGGATTTATGTTTTAACTGAACGACCACCGTTTGGCTCATGGCCTTCGGCCATATCGTCGTCTTTTTCTTCGCCTGAAGGCGAGGGGTTTCAACCATCCCCGACGGGGACACTAATATGACCAGCGATTGGTGAAACTGTGCCACACACATGTCGGCGCTCCTGATAACAGGATTAATGCTCTTTAGAAAGAGAATGTCCTAACGCCCCGGGGCAAAGACATGATCCCGGAACTTGGACCCATGGTCACAGTCTCACCGAAATCAAGGTACCATATCTCTGCAGCCCAAACAATGTGTTTTTTCATTGAAAAAAAGATTGAACCCAGAAGTATTCTTGATAATTGTGTTGATTTTTTTAAAAAAAATCGAATAATTGGGTTAATCAGTAAAGCCCCGACTTAATGAGTGGGGCCGGTTTCGTTTGAGGGCAAATCCATTTGTCAAAGTGGTTCCCTAAATCTGAAACTTTGAGAATTTTTTATGAAAGGATGGGTGCCATAATGGAGAAAGGTGTTGTCAAATGGTTCAATGAGAAAAAGGGTTACGGGTTCATCGAACATGATGATGGATCGGATGTATTCGTTCATCACTCGGCGATCAATGCTACTGGATTTCGCTCATTTAATGAAGGCGACCGCGTCACATTCGATATCGAGCAGGGTCGAAAAGGACCAGCAGCGGTTAATGTCACTGTAGTTTAGTTCAAATATTTCGGAAAAAATTATGTGAAGTAGCCACGATCAAATCTGACACTTAGTGGTTGTATTGAGTGGTAGCCACGGTTATCCTTTATATTATGCATGCAAAGCATCTGCAGGACAACTCGAAAAAAACACACTTTGGTGACCACATTTTGCAATTTTCCGATCATTTCAATCCGATGGCCGCAAAGGGCATCGGATTTCTCCATCGCCACTGGTATCCTCTGACCATATTCGTTGTCTTCTTCTTTTGCTTTTTCGTGCTATATTTTTACAGCCAGCGCCAAACCTCTTGGCTCATCTATTGGTTCGACGACTGGATCTTTTATGCCGATTCGAGCGGATCCTACGATCACATGAAAGAGATTTCATTTGAGGGGAACATGTGGCGGCATCCGCTATATCCGCTGATCGTTTCTCCCCTCGTGTCCGGGAGCAAGGCCGTTTTCGGATTTGGAAACCGTCAGGCTGCCAAGGTGGTGGTCGCACTGCTCGCTGCCCTGAATGTTGCGCTTTTCTTCACATTGTTCCACTACTGCTTTAAGGAAAAAATTTCAGCCCTTGTTTTCACCAGCCTTTACGGGGTCTTATTTTCGAACCTTGTTTTCTTTTCGATCCCCGAAACCTATAGCCTTGCAAACGTGGGTATTTTAGTTTTCTTCCTTCTGGTCATTCGGTTTCGTGCCGACATCACGAAAAAAAGAGCAATTATCCTTGGCCTTGCCGCGGGTGTAGGGGCTCTGGTAAATCCACCCCTCGGACTGCTGTTATTTTCGCTTTACGTACTGTGTTTACGTCGGTTGGCTTGGCACCAAAGTTTACAACGCTGCCTTTGGGCCACCCTCATGGCGCTTCTGGTTTACCTGGGAGCTAATTTCTTTCTTTTCGGCTTGGACTTTATTGAAAAATCCCAAAAACTTGCCAACAAGTGGGCTACAATTGCGAACTTTTTTGAGCCCACCAACTGGCTCAATGTAGGCGTTTCGTTTTTTGTCTATGCCGTCATCTCACCTTTGGACGAATTGGAGCGGTCCATCGGAATCAAAGATTTCAGCGGCTATTTTCAGTCTCCTGCGAGCACTCTGGTAATTGCGACCTTCATCCTTTACCTGGTATTTACAATTATTCGATTGGCACGGCGCGGTGTCGACGACCTTGTACTCATGGCAGCAGCCTGGCTGGGTGTGCTTTCGATATTTCACTTGTATTTCAACCCGCAAGAGGCATTGCTGTATTCATGTCAGGCACTGGGACCGTTTATGTTGATTTTGGGACGGGTGTTTGCTGACATCTCTTGGAAATGGAAGAGTCTTGTACTGGGGATATTTTCAATCGGTTTGGGCTATGTCAATTTCAAATGTTTAATGGGATAGCGTACCGACAGTTTGAACGCGCGGAATCCATTGAAATTGCGCTGATTTTTAAAATGTTTCTCGCCTAAAAATAAAGACTCACTGAGTAGCGGGGGTTTAGGGTGATAACGAAGTTGAAACACGTCATCGTTTCCATGCGGCCCGTGCAGTGGGTCAAAAACCTGTTTATCTTCGCAGGCCTTATTTTTTCGGGTAATCTTTTTCATCCCGAAGCCCTCATCCGGGTCGGCAATGGTTTCATCCTGTTCAGTCTGGTCGCCAGCAGCATATATGTCTTTAATGATATCATCGACCTGGAATATGACCGTGCGCACCCGGAAAAGAAAAACAGACCACTGGCGGCCGGTCTGATGAGTGTTCCTGCTGCTTACGCGTGTTCCATCCTTCTTGCGGCAGCAGGATTGATTTGTGCCTTGGCATTGGATCAGGTGTTTTTTGCCATATTGCTAAGCTACCTCATCATTAACGTTGCTTACACCATCAAAATCAAAAAGATAGTCATCCTGGATATCATGTGCATTGCATCCGGTTTTGTTCTGCGAGTCCTTGCCGGCACCGAGTTGGCCGAAGTTATGGCCTCTGATTGGCTGATCCTCTGCACCATAATGCTTTCTCTGTTCCTGGGTTTCAGTAAACGGCGCCACGAGCTCGTCGTAACAGGCACCGATGCGCTTAGCCACAGAAAGGTTCTTGGAGATTACAGCATCAGCTTTCTGGATCAAATGATCGCAGTGGCTACTGCCTGTACCGTAATGTCATATGCCCTCTACACCGTGTCACCCCAAACGGTATCACGTTTTGGTACCCGGAATCTGGTGTTTTCCATCCCCTTTGTCATATATGGCATCTATCGCTATCTATACTTAATTCACCAGAAAAACATGGGCGGCAACCCGACCAGGGAACTGGTCAGTGATCTTCCAATGCTCATCAATGCTCTTTTATGGGCTTTGCTTGTTGTCCTGATAATCTACAGAGATTAAGGTATGTGTAAAATAATAAAGAGTATACACCATCCAAGGCACCTTCCGGGTTCACGGTTTATAGATTGTCTGAAGCCCGAAAATTTCCTTGACTCCAACCGTGAATATCTTGCCATATTCCGTAAATATCAAGTTGCTTCAAAATGTCAGATAGCCATCACATATTCGGCGCCTGCGTCATGGACGAATTCCCAAAATGAAAAATGCTCGCACCACAATATGTTGTGCTGGGCTTTTTAAGGATTGATTCTAAAACGGACTATGGGGTTTTGATTATCCGATTCTATATTTCATCTGGAAGTTGAAAATATTTGAGGGTAGGGAACTATCACATCATATTTTTGTTATTTAACTTATTTGATTTCACCGGGGCAGCCGGATAAACACAGGTTTTTTTATTCGATTCTTGATACTCGATATAAAAGTCTCACCTGAGGTAGTCTGGACTGCGTCCTGTTGAATTTAAAGAGAAGCTCACAAATTCAGGATCTCCTCAAAAAGGGAGTCGTTTCCGGGTTGATGACCAGCGGTTCAACCCCTGCGGCTTCGACACTTGCTTTGCCGGCAGGCGTTGTAATGAAGCGGACCCCCTTGCCGCAGACATATCCCTTGTACATGATGACCCTGCCGTTGCTGATCGCCATCACCGGGCGCTGCTTTTCGAAATCGAGCACCGTAATATCCGCATCCGCCCCGATGCTCAGATGGCCTTTGTTGCTCAGGCCCATCATTCTTGCAGGGTTTCGGCTGGTTTTAATGACAAACTCCCGGATGCTCAGAGCCTGCAGTTTAACAAGGGACAATCCCATGGACACAATGACGTTTCGCGGAATACCGCCGCCGTCGGTGCTGATGCTGTCCACCACAAACGCTCCGGATTTTCGCTTGGCAGTGACCAGGCGGATTCTCGGTTCCGGAGGGTTGGCGTTGAAACTCACCGTGGTGTCCGTCCCCCTCTTGCGCCAGTAGTCTACTGCGGATTGACCGGTGGCCAATACCACCTGCCCGCCCGCCTCCATATTGATTTGGGCATAACCGGCCAAGACGGCCTCTTCCATCCCCTGGTCCGTTGCAGAAAAGCCGCCGTTTTCCAATATGGTTTTGGTTATATTGCTATCAGGAACGCCGTCCGTACAGTTGGCGCTGGTTCCGTTGAGGGGTGACAGGTAAGACTCGGAACGGATATTGGGATGCGCTTCCAGTGTTTCGATGGCTTCTTCGGTTTCAACCATATAAGGCTTGATCAATCCCCTGCAGTAGCTGTTGATATGTGCAATATGCAGTGGATGGCCCTGCGCCAGTTCCACGGCATGCTTGAAACCCTCGAGGTCGGATTTGGATGTCTGGGTTCCGGCATGGAACGCAATGTATGCGCCGCAGTGCGCGGCAACTTCAACGGTTCTGGCCGTGGCCTCGGGTGTGAGCGGGAAGTGGCCGCCCAAGAGTTTCAACCCGATGGCCCCCTGCTGAAGCGAGGTTTCGAGCAAGGTATTCAGTTCGGCTTTATCCGGATCCGGCCCTTTGACCGTGTCCCCGGGCCGGACATATTGAATACAGGCAATGTTGAGTCCGGCCCCGTAATCCCGGGCGGTTTCAAGCACACCGGCCACCGGACCGGACATGTCCAGTGCCGTTGTCACACCGGCCCGGGCCAACATGTTGTGTGCAAACCGGCCCCCGATCCAGGCCGATGCATGCACATGCGGGTCGATGATTCCGGGAATGACGTACTTGTCTTTTACCTCAAAACATTCTCCGGCAAGCGTCGGATCGATATCCTCGGCAATGTCGGCAATCCGGCCATCAGCAATTGCCACGTCCAGCATACCGTCTTTCTCATTCACCGGATCGATCACCCGTCCGTTTTTTAGAATAAGGTCATACTTTATTGGCATTTTGAGTTCTCCTTCCTGGAGGTTGTCCACGATGCCGGCAGATTCACTGCGGATTCATCGATTTTATTGAGCCGGGTTCGCCCCAGGAGAGCCAATGTCTGGTCGATTTCCTGAGCGAAGATTTCATACACCCGCTCCACACCCGCTTGCCCGGCAGCGGCGAGTCCCCAGATCCAGCTTCGACCGGCCATCACCGCCCGGGCGCCTAATGCGACGGCTTTGACCACGTCGGATCCCCGACGGATTCCACCGTCGAGAATGATATCCGTTCGATTCCCGACCGCATCGACAATATCCACCATGGACCGGACGGCGCTGGGTACGCCGTCCAGCTGACGTCCGCCGTGATTTGAAACCACGATACCATCGACTCCGCAATCCACCGCCTTCACCGCATCCTCCGGGGTAATAATGCCTTTAATGAGCAATGGACCTTTCCAGAGTTCTCTCACCCATTGAAGATCTTCCCAGTTTGCCGACGGGTTGATCAGGTGCTGATTGAAAAAGGCACTGTGGGACACGGTGCCATCGCCCTCGACGACCCCAGCAAAATTCCGGAGGGTGACCGGCGGGCCTTTGATCAAATCAAAAAGCCATCGAGGATGCTTCACCGCATCCAGGGCACTTCGCATCGTGATCTTCGGCGGAATCGACAGGCCGTTTCTAAGATCTCTTTCCCGCTTGCCCACCACTTGAAGATCCACGGTCACCACCAGGGCTTGATAACCGGCCTGTTTGGCTCGCTCCACCAGCGATTTCATGATATCGCGGTCTCGCCACAGGTACAGCTGAAACCACAGGGGGCCGGTCGCTGCGTCGGCAAGTTCTTCCATGGACCAGCTGCCCGCAGTACTGACGACAAAAACCACCCCGGTTTTTCCGGCGGCTCTAGCTATGGCCAGTTCGCCTTCCGTGTGGGCCACACGGAGGAGACCGGCCGGCGATACCATTACCGGGAAATCGAGATCGATCCCCGCGACTTTTGTCTTTATATCCCGGTGGGTTACGTCGGTAAGCATATGCGGTCGAAACGTGATTTTAGAAAAATCATTGCGGTTTGCCGCCAGGGTCGTTTCATCGTTGGCCCCGCCGTAGATAAAATCGTAGATCATCTTCGGCAACCGTTTTCTTGCGTATCGACGGACATCGTCCACACTGTGCAGGGCGGCAACCCCCTTTAGGGTTCCCCGGGGGCGGAGCATCTGAAGCAATTCCTTAATTTGATTCATCACCCGTCTCGTGTCTCCTCGCTTTAATCGAATCAAGCTATCAGACCCCTACCATCGATGGAATTCGGTTGCAACATTCATCATCCGAAATCCTTTTTCCCTTGACCATCTGCCCGCGGGTATATACAATCACCCTTAAATACCGGATTGAACTTCATATTTTAGTTGGTATCCATCCTGTTTTCCGTCTGAGCGAAAGATTCCGAAATTCTTGATGGGAATATCGGTCTCTTGCGATTCTCTGCGAATGCCCGGCTTGCGTTCTCCTCATTTCGACGCTTCTCATTTCGTGAAGAGCGACCCTGTTCTGCGGCAATGGGTTTGCTGTTTTGAACTCCCATCAGACTTAAATGTAACGAAAGGAGGGAATCATGAAGAAGCAACTCATCAATTATGAAACATTACTTAAAATCACCGAAGTGATCTCCCATTCGAAAGATCCGGAAGAAGTAATTTTGATGACGGTAGAAAGCATTAAATCGGCACTAGATGTCAAGGGATGCGCCTTGTTTCTCATTAATCGTAAAACGGACGAGCTGGAGCTCGGCGCTTCATACGGTTTGAGTGATGAATATATCAACAAGGGTCCCATCAGTGCCATGCGATCTATTTCCCAGTCATTGAAGGACGGCCCGGTGGCCATTTATGACGTGTCCGATGACCCCAGGATTCAGTATCCCAAAGAGGCTGAGAAAGAGGGAATCGCATCAATCCTCTCCGTACCCATCGTTGCCGGAGGCAAGACGATCGGGGCCATGCGGGTTTACACCTCTCAGCATTGGGAGTTTACATTGGAAGACGTTAATTTTGTGCAGGCATTGGCATATATGGCAGGCATGGCGATTAATATGGCCAGACACTACAAAGGGTTCAAAAGCAGCATCGATGTGTTGAAGGGAATGAAAGATTTAAAGACGGCGGCTTAGTTTTAATCTAAACCCTCTACCTCAGGTGGTGGTCCCGGAAAGGTGCTACCAATCCGGCGTAAATCAAGAATAAGAATATCGAATGTCGAATTGTGGAATTGCTACGCTCTGTCTTTTTTAATAAAAAAAGTGACGGCAGACCTTCCTTCGAAATTCATGTAATCGATATTCGATATTCGATATTCACTGTTCTGCTATTGTCGGCCGTATATTGTGGAATTGGGTGGCCTGCTGGAATGCATAGGCCAGTTGGAGCACCTCAAAATCCCGGTTGGGCCGCCCCACAATTTGCAGGCCGCAGGGATGGCCCTCAGGGGTGAATCCGCAGGGAACGGATATAGATGGAAGGCCGGTTACAGTAATGGTGTGCCGCAGCGCGCCGGCTTCCACATAGTCGTTCATTTTTATCCCGTTGATTTCAGTAATGAACCGCTGTTTGACGGGAAAGGGCGGGACCGCGTTGGTGGGCAGCACCAAAAATTCATATTCTTCCATGAACTCCCGTACCCGATGATAGATTTCGGTCCGTTTGGCCTCGGCGCGGGCAACGGTCGGGCCGTCCAGTTTCAATCCCTTTTCAGTGTTCCATATGACCGTATCCTTCAACAGGCGGCGGTTATTTTTCAAATCGTCTTCCCGCTCCAACGCAAATTTCCAAGCCCTGAGCACATTGAACACCGGTGTCGCATCTTTTAAATCCGGCTGCGTATCGGCTACCGTGCATCCGATATCCTGGAAAACGCTGCGCTGCATTCCAAAAACCTCCGTAATGACCGGTTCCACGGGCAGGTATCCCAGATTCGAAGTCCAGGCGATCTTCGTCCCTTTGAAGTCGCGATCCAGGGGATTGGAAAACAGGCTTGCGGCTTCCTGGATGGAAATGGGTGACCGGGGATCGGGTCCGGCAATGGCCGCCAAGAAAAGGGCGATGTCTTCCACCGTGCGGGCCATTGGGCCCTGAACCGAAAGGGTCCACCACCCCATGCGGGTCGGCCATATTGGAACACGTCCGGG
>DUZK01000105.1 GCA_013349495.1 Deltaproteobacteria bacterium | reverse complement strand
TTCTTGCGAACGCTGGATCAAATGCATGAAATCTTCATGGTGGATATCCACAAGGATCAGCACATCTATCTTGAAGATCCGAAACCGGTTGTACCGCCACCGAAATCTGAAAAGGGTCGAAAGCCGACAAAATTAAAAGCACAAACAGCATCCATCCGGGTTGATAAATGGGCCGAACAACAGCCTGATGACAGATGGCAAAGAGTTAGTGTTCGCGACACAACCAAAGGCAAATTACAGGGTTTCATTCTCCATCAACGCGTCTGGCTCTGGGATGGCGAAGAATCCAAAGCCAACTGCTGGCACTTAATCGCAAGACGCGAGGTTGATTCAAAAAAGATCAAGTTTAGCCTGTGCAATGCACCCACATTCACATCAATCAAACGGTTGGCATTCATGCAAACTCAAAGATATTGGATTGAACGCATCTTCCAAGATGCCAAAAGCCAATGTGGAATGGGTGAATACCAAGCCAGAAAGTGGCGAAGCTGGCATCATCATATGGCGATGGTGATGATGGTCATGTTGTTTATGGTTGAGCAACGCCTGCTGCATGAGGATCAATATCCGTTGTTAAGCTGTTTTGACATTGCCGTGTTGCTCTGTTTTCTTCTACCTCATCGAGCCATTACCCTGAAAGAAGTTATAAGACAACTGGAGGTTCGCCATAAGAGGCGCCGTGATTCAATTGAATCCGCTTACCGAAAACAACTTGAATCTGAATTTGCAATTGCTTCCCTTTAATGTGACAAAGTAGAATTATTTAAGGTCCCGCATCACTTCTATGTTGAGCATCGGTTAAGAAACATAATATCAATAGGTTATAGAGTTTCCGTGACGTTAATGAGCTATCCGATCACCGAAAAGCTGCTGTCCGGATTGATTTTCCGTTTTCGAGAGTAGAAGCTCAGATCGATGGCACGCTTAATATTATCGAGTGTATACTGAATCGGATCGGCATCGTGATCAGTTCCTGCCTCACATTGTACGATGAGCTCAGTCATCAGTTTCCCGACCACCGGTGCATTTTTATACTGGTTGCCGCTGGTACCGACGGCCATGTAGAATCCATCCAGGTCGGACTTGTCGTAAATCGGAATCCAATCATCCGTGGCGTCATATAGGTCCACGATTCCCTGAAACGTATTCGGAATGGGCAATGAGGGAATCCGCTTGGCCATCCGGTAAACCTGCGCCTTCCATTGCGCTTCGGTGAGTTCCTTATTGTAATGATCGGGATCCACAAAGTCGAGCGGATCACAATCCGGATCTTCGCTGCCGATGAGAATGTGATTGCCCACTTCGGGACGCGAATAGCATCCGATATCGCTGTCAGAAGCTACATACCCATCGGTTTCATAGTTGAATCCTTCCGGCGATGGAACGTGACAGACTTCCTGGCGAAGCGCCTTGGTCTTGATGTTCATTTCTTTTTCGACATCCGCCATCCGATTAATCAGAAATGAGTTCGGTCCGGCCACATTCACAACGATCGGCGCGTCGATCTCCTCGCCGTTTTTTAGAGTAATGCCTTGAGCCCGGTTATTTGTCTTACGGATATCAATGACTTCAGCACTATATCGAAAGGCGGCCCCGTGAACCTCTGCGGCTCTCTGGGCATTGTGGCAAGATAGTTGGGGATCGTTCACATAGCCGGCTAAGGGCGTAAATATGGCGCCGTCGATAAACTCGGAGGGCTCGCTCCAAAACTGCTCATCCTCCGGTCGACGCGGCGGCCAGAACTTATGAGTGTCAAAAAGCGGCATTTTTTCTTTTATCTTTTCAGGTGCGAGATCTTCCCATTCTAGGCTCAAGTCGGTAAGGTTTTCACAGACCTTTTTAAGACACTTATTTTTCTCGGTCTTAAATATGATGCAGCCCGTATTAATGTATTTGGCAAAACCGAGCTCATCTTTGACGCCGAGATATTCTTCCCAATTTTTCCAGTAAAGGGTGCCTTCATACGCAATGGCGGCTCCGTCCCAAGTAGAATAGTGCGTACGGATGATTCCGCAGGAGTTCGCCGTGGAGCCTAGTCCTGCAGGCAGCTTGTCAACATTTAGCGGTTTATATCCTTTTTTAGCCATTTCATAGCCGATACAACATCCGATAATACCGGATCCAATAATAATGGCATCATATTGTTCGCTCATGTTGCGCTCTCCTTTAGTTTTTTCAATAAAAGCTATCCCACTCTAGTAATTTATGCCAACTCCGGTCTATAATTTCATTGCATTCTGAATGGATGAAGTTTAGTTTGTTTATGTGCTCGTTATTGGAATTTCTAATGATTTTGAAAGCGCCGGCGGCATAAAGCCTAAACCGGAACAAAGACTCTGAGCGCCAATGCATCTGTTGCGTGGTGCGGACGGGGAGAAAGGAGATTTCAAATGAACCTAAACGGTCTTAGCGGAGGACTCTACCAGCCGCTCACCGATGAAGCCGTCCAGACCATTCACGACGCCTCGATCCGTGTCCTGGAGAAGACAGGATTTACCTACGAATCCGGTTTAGAAGACACGCTGGCGATGCTAGAAAAAGCCGGTGCCACAGTGGATCGGGAAAATACGAGGATCTTTTTCCCAAAGGATCTGATCACCGATCTTGCGGCCAACGCACCGGAACGGGTCGTTCTGTATAGCCGGGATGGAAAGAACGACCTGGATCTTACGGAGCATCGGGTTTATCTGGGCACCGGCGGGGCGGCCATTAAAATACTCGATCTGCAAACAGGAAAAGCGCGTCCCAGCACATTGAATGATCTTTATCAGCTTGGAAGACTGGTCGACCGATTGGACAATATTCATTTTTTTCTCCGTCCCTGCGTACCTACCGATATTCCGGGATCTGCTTACGACATCAATGTCTTTTACACCGCTTTAAAGGCAACCGGAAAGCATGTCATGGCCGGTGTGAACGATGTTGAAGGCTTTCAGAAAGTGTTGGAACTCGCTGCCATGGTTGCAGGTGGCGTGAAAAAGCTGCAGGAAAGCCCCTTTATATCCGTGATTACCTCCTTTGCCATCAGCCCTCTGAAGCTTTGCACGCAATCGACGCGGATCATGCAGGAAGCGGTGAGGCACCGAATTCCGGTGGCGTTGTCTTGCGCGCCCATGGCAGGGTCCACATCTCCCATTACCATGGCCGGCACCCTCGCACAGGTTCATGCCGAACAGCTGGTCGGTATTGCCATCTGTCAATTAACCAATACTGGTGCTCCGATTCTCTATGGTGGAATACCCGGCATGGCCAATCTGACAAATATGGGATATCTGGGCGGTGCTGTTGAGTGCGGTATGATGAATGCCGCCATTCACCAGCTGGCGAATCATATAAATGTACCGAATTACAATTCATCAGGGCTTTCCGATGCAAAAATTCCGGATGCCCAGGCCGGCTGGGAAAAAGCCGTCACCACCCTGCTGGTCGCCATGAGCGGCTCCAATTACGTCCACCACGCAGCCGGCATGCTGGAGTCCATGCTGACCGTGGCCTACGAGCAATTTGTCATTGATGATGAAATCATCGGCATGTGCTGTAAAGTCCTCAAAGGGATCGATGTGGACGCTGAGCATTTGGCTTTGGATACGATCGCAAGTGTCGGCCCCGGTGGTAACTTTATGACCGCGGATCACACCATTGCCCATATGAGAAAAGAATATTTCAACGGAAACGGGGTGACCGATCGTAAAACGCGTGACACCTGGGTCAAGGAGGGCGAAATAGACACCTGGTCGCGCGCTCGAAAGATGGTCAAAGAAATGCTTGCGAAAGAAGAAAAATCTTATCTCCCCGAGGCCCTGGATCGGAAGATTCGAAAGCAGTATGATATTCTTCTCTAATTCTTCTCCAATCGAGAGGTGATCCATGTGCGGTATCGTTGGGTATTTCGGCGGGGCAGGGAATAACCTGACCCGGGTACATACCGCCATGTCGGCCATGGCATACCGTGCGCCGGACAGTACCGGTGTGGGGATTTTCGGTGATGATGATGAGGCCATCCGTGTCCGTCGGTCGGTGGGATCCGTCACCCGACTCATCGAACGACTGCTCACCCATGGGCTTTATCCGGATGCCATGGATTCAGTGTTGTTCATCCTGGAATCTAATCCGGAGAAAATCAACCTGGGACAATACCAACACAGAATTCTATCCTTTGAAGAACTCCCACGCGACATCAACGCATCCGCTTCCAAAGACGGCAACCGCTACCCCTCTTTTGACGATCTCGTGGATCTAAATGAACCTGAGCCGGTTCGACTGGTGGCCGGGTGGGCGGGCCGGCCGGAACCCCTTCCCATCCATACCATCCGGTCCCGAAAGGATTTGAAAAAACTGATCGATTTTTTCACTCAGGAATATGATCTTTCGTCTTTGGTTATTCAAACCATTATCCGGCACGCGCTTGAGAAGACGCTTTTAGAAAAGCGGAAAGGCGGACAGCTCGAGATCGAACCGTCCGACATACTCAACGCTTTTGATCATCTCTTTGAAACGACCATTTCCGAAGACCGGGTTTCGAAACCGATGCGGATCGATTACGGCTGGGCCCAACGGAATCCATATGCTGAAAAATACCTGTGGCGATATCTGATTCAGAGTACCATCCGTATCCCTTCCGATTATGACCGGGACGGGGTTCGGTGTCTCTTCAGGCTTCTGGATGCCGCCGTGTTGTGCCGATTACCCAGTCAAATCGAACTTGCATATAACCTTCAATCGCTTTTGGAAACCCAATGGCCCGGTATTCGGAACAGACCGCATCTGAACTGGAGACGCCTCTATCGTCTGGAAAAGGCAGCGAATATCTATGGCCGTGCAGCAGCAGCAGCTTTGAGTTATCTGCAACTGGAGGACTATCTGGTAGAAGTCAAACAGTCCGCTTCACAAAAAGATTCGGTTACAAAAGATCTGATCCCCGGCCAAAGCGATCCCGTGAGTCTTCGGTTTTTATCCTCCCCGATTCTGTCTCACGGCCGATGGGCTCTCCAATCACCGGTATCCATCGAGAATGCACACCCCTTCTTTGATGCCTCAAAACAGCGAATTGTCGTATTAAACGGGCAGTTTAACGGTGAAATCGAAGATGACATCAGAAGATATTTAAACCAAGCCTGCGGCTATTCCTTTCGAAGCGGAAATTCCTCGGAATATCTTGCCGTACTCTGGGGCCATTATTTTGAGCATTTGGCGGGAGAAAGGCGCCGGTACCAGACCCTCCTTGATCAAGTGAAAACCGAGTTGGAGGAATACAGTATCGGTAGCCAGAGCATCGACTACCAAGTATATCAGCAAGTAAAGGATAAAACGATCGTCGACTTGGATGCGCTGGCTTTTGTGGAGGCGGTTCGACGCATCGTTCGAAACGGCGGTCAAATTGCTGTGACCGGTATGAGCATCCAATCTCCCCGGCAACTCTATGTGGCCAGCCACAACCGACCGGTGTTTGTGGTACGGCGGCTGGAAAACGACGATTTTATGGTGGTGTCGGATATCCATGCGGCATTGGGACTGTTTCCCCAGTCCCTGATTCTTGAAAAAACCCGTCAACTCCGAACGCTGAAAAGGGGGCACTCCGCGCAATTGGCACGGATGAAATCGGCAAATGAAAACCGGGGGGTCATCAAGGCAACGATCCGGGAATATGAGGAAAAGGAAAGAGAGGTTCTACAGGCCTTTCAGGTGGCGGTTCATCCCCTGGACGGGGAAGAGATATTTGCACGCATCGGTGTTGCGTTTGAGGAAGGCGAACTTTGCCGTCAGGTTGTGATCACAGATTTTGACGGTAACCCCTTACCCGATATAGAGCCGTATTTGACGATCCTTAGACCCACTCAGGCCAATAAGGATTTTTACGACTCCTTTTATAAAGCGCATCTTTCAGAAATTCCGGAGCGCATGAATCATATCCTCCAGAACTATATTCCGGAAGGGGAGACGACGCCCCGATTCGATATCCGGGAGAAATTTCTGGTTCGCCGGTTCGGACGGCGTTTGGGCGAAATTGAACGCATCGTTCTAACGGGCATGGGAAGCGCATATGCCATGGGACGTCAGGCCAAGGCGTTCATGCAATCTCTGTTTCCGGATGTTGATGTTTTGGTACTTCAACCGGTGGAAATCGATGATGTTCGCCGGACCCTTGTGCCGGAAAATGACCTGGTGATCCTTTTGAGCTGGTCTGCCACAACCGGGGACATGGTCCAATTTGCAAAGACCCTGTTGAGACAAAATATCGCCATGATCGGAATCACGGAAAAAATATATGCCGATATGGCATTGCTTGCGCAAAAAAGCGGCGGAGTCATCCCCATCTGCAGTGGAGAAGAGGTCACCGTCTCCGGAGTCAAGAGTACGGTCTGCATGCTTTTTGTATTGTACCTGTTTGCCGTATGGCTGTGCACCAAGCGATATGAAGATCCGGATGTGCAATCCACTATGAATACGATTCAGCAAATTCCGGACCTGATTTCACAGGTTCTTGATAATGAAGTGATCGATGCTTTTTCAGAGACCTTGGCCCGGGACAGCAAAGAGAGCCGTCTCTGTGTCACCATCGGCGATCGGATTACGTGCGGCATCGGTCGAGAAGCGGCATGGAAGCTGGAGGAGAACAGCTGGTTGGCCATGGGAAAAACGATTGACTATCGTGAATTGGATGTGCGTTCCATAAAGCAGGATATCGATCGCTGCCTGGTGATCGTCAATGCCACAAGGCATTCCCGTTTTCATGAGGCGCTTGCGGCCATGAAACGACTTTCTGATGAAATGCTGCCCTTTGCCGCTGTCAGCTTCATGAATCGAGAAATTAAGGAAATCGGAGCATACAGTCAGACCCGGTATGTTCTCCTCCCCAAAACAGATGATCTTTATCAACCCTTTATCGATTTGGCCTTTTACTACAAGCTCGCTTATCATTATGGAAAATCACACGGCCGGTCGGCTGGAGAATTTCCGAGAAATCGAGTGAAATCGGTTACCGCTGCTTTGAGTCCTCCCCAAAAACTGATGTCTCCCTCCGGCGAATTGCACAAGCTGGGCACTCGCGACCGGCTGATATCCGATTCATTCGGCTCATCGCATGCCAGGCCGTCAGAAAGCCTGTGGGAACAAGATGCCCGAGCGGAGGAAGAGAATATTTATTATCGGCAAATACGCTCCCTCATGGATACCCTGATGGCCGAATCTCCCCTCGATTCTCTCCTGATCACGGAGTCAAACCGCATCCGCCAATTGTCCACTTTGCTTTATAAAGATCTTCCGGATTCCGGAGAGGTTATTTTTATCCCCATGGATCGGACGGCGGAATCGGCAGCTAGAAATGTCGCGGTTCAATGGCTGCGGTTTCTTTCCTGCAATGTGCGGGTTTCAACCGATGGGGCGCACTATGGTGGGTTTTCAGATGAGTCGCTTGCCATTTTTGTTGCTTCCAAACCCCCTGATATTGATCTTTTATCAGCCGGCAGTCGTCGCTGGAATCAGAGGCTCTGGGTCGGCCCGGTCCTACCCAAGGAGGTGTCCGAATCCTTTAAATCTTCTCTGGGCTGTTTCGAATTTACGGAAAACTTTTCTTCATGCCGGGGCGATTCCATTTATGCCGGGCTTTGCTGTCTGTTTATCGAGGCGTGGAAGAAGGTGGAGCAGAAAAAGGCGGATATCTATGAACACCACATCAGAAAAAACATCCCGATTGTTTCACAGGTATTGAACTCCCAAGCACTGAAACAGGCGGTCTCGGAATGCATGGCCGACAATCGCTCCTATGAAACCGCCCTATTTACCGGACCATTACCCGGAATCGGTCTTTCCTGGATAACACGATTTGAGCAAACCGGTTCATTGTCCTTGGCCTGGCATCCGTTCGGAGAGAGTGCTCACGGGCCTTTGGTGACGGTTGATCCTCTGGTGGACCGGAAGTTTATTCGGTTGGACCGCCGTGACGGGATGATCTTGGATTACGGCGAATCCCAAATCGCGAAATGGGAGCGCCGATATCTGAAGGGGCAATCCATCGATGCGTTTCTGGATCGTTCCCGTTCAACGGGATTGATTCAAGCAGATTCCCCGTTTTTTGCGGAAGGGGGATGGTATTTACCGGAATTGCGCACCGACTACGATACAGCACAGGATAACCTTGTCATCATCGATGCCACTTCAAACCGTCACTTCTCCCAAGCGTTGGATGAACTGGCCACGTTCGGGTGTCGATACGCGCGAATCATTGTCGTTTCCCAAGAAGCGTTTCGGGATGATGGGGACAAGAAAGCCCTTTATTCCTATCCGGTCAGCCATTGGCTGATGCTTCCGGCAATTTTGGGTCAAGATGGGCAATTGCCCGTATCGACATTCTTTCTCCCGCTTGTCATGAACATCTTGGCAATGGCGATGGCCTATGATTCCATTTCTTGAGATAATCCCTTGACACTTCCGGCAATAATTGTTTAGGGTCCTTACATGCTGATTGTCTGACCCATTTAGTCAATCAATCGGCATGTAAGGAGCTATCCAGAAGACGACCGCCCGGGCTAAGCGACGATTACGGACTGATTACCGACCGATTTGAAAAAACGCCGTTCATAGCAATAACCGAACAGATGCGACCCTGAATGAGACAATCCCTGGTCGATGACACGATAGATAAGCTATCGCTTTTAAATCTGATGCGCCGCCATAACAAGAACAGCAAGATCGGCATCGAATCAGACCTTGCAGAGGGTGGCCCCAACTTAGGCCTGTGTCTCTGAGCCGCCAATTAACCGATTGGCCACACAGCACCGTGGACCGATTCGGATCGATCTTGGGGGGAGGAAGAAATGGAAATTGCCGTATGCCCCAGTTGTCAAAAGGAAATCCCGGAAACCACCAAATTTTGCAGCCATTGCCAAGCACCGATTTTATCCGTTGCGCGCAAGGCAATATCCGTTTGGCCATGGCGCGATAAGATCATTTTATTTGCGACCCTTTTGGTGGCGATCGCGTTTTTTCAACCCTGGGTGCCGGGCAGCGTCCTTAATGAGGATGTGCCCCTTTCCGCCTTCAGGATGCTGATGAGCATCGGCGATCTGGATATCGATTTTCTGGAAAGCTACAATATTCTGCGGATGGCCCTGATGGTGCCCCTGCTCATTTTCCTTCTTTTCCTGCTCACCTACCTGCGTCGCAGTTTTCAGGAGTCGATTTTTCTGCCCCTTTTTCTGCTGATTATTGTCCTTTCGGCTTTTGTGCCGGCCTTGGTCGCCTGGCTGGGAAAGCTGTGGGGTATTGCATTCGGTGTTATTTTAGCGGTCGGAATTTTTGCCTATTTTAAAAATGTCATGCGCACAGGGCGTTTGGGGCCGACAAGTCATTTCATTCTCACCCTCTTCCTCTGTTTTGCAATTTTCCTGTATCAAATGGATCTGGCCCAAAGCGTCTATTTGAAATTTGAGACCCTCCATTTCACGGATACTTTCGGCTATTGGTTCACCTGGTTGGTGATTACACTGTTGCTGGTGATTATTGCTTTGAGTTCGCTCAAAAGGGTGGAGGATTTCTGGTTGCTTGTATCGGCGGTCATCCTGTCCCTGGTGGGCTATCGCACCTTCATCAATCCTTTGTTTCTATCGGGGCCCTTTGCCTTCTTTGCCGACAACTTCAGCACGGTGGGCGAGTACACGATGACCCACATCCAGATGGTGGCGATTGCCCAGGTGATTGCCATTTCCACTGCGGTGCCGATCGGCATCTACATCACCCGCAATCCGACGGCCGCCAATATTGTCCTCTACTTGACCAGCATCGTCATCACCATTCCCAGTATTGCCTTATTCGGGTTTATGATGCCCATCCTGTCCACCATCGATCGCCATTGGGATGCGGTCAGCGGCATCGGTATCGGGCAGGTGCCGGCCATCATTGCCCTGGCCCTTTATTCGCAACTGCCCATCATTCGCAATACCTATATCGCCATTAAAAATGTCGATCCGTCCACCATTGAGGCGGGCCGCGGGATGGGCATGACCCGTTTTCAACTGTTGATTCAACTGCAGCTGCCCCTGGCGGCCCCGATCATTATGGCCGGTGTTCGTACCGCGGTGATCATGAGTATCGCCATTGCCGCCATCGCCGCCTATATCGGCGCCGGTGGCCTGGGACTTTTTGTGAGCGAAGGACTGCAAATGGCCACCAACGACTCGGTGATTGCCGGCGCCATCAGTATGAGTATTCTGGCCATTTTGGCCGATATCGTCCTGCAAAAGGCCGAGGACTGGCTGACGCCAACCGGCTTGAAAATTGTGCGGTAGGCCCACGAGCCGACCTTAGGGAAGGGAGGAAATCATCATGAGTGTGATGTTAAGTTTCCAGGAAGTCACCAAAATTTATCCTGGCGCCGAGCATTTCAAGGCGGTGGACAGCCTTACCTTCGATCTAAACGAAGGAGAAATCTGCACGTTGGTGGGCCCCTCCGGGTGTGGTAAAACCACCGCCATGAAAATGATCAACCGCCTGATTTCCATGACCAGCGGGAAAATACTGGTAGACGGACAGAATGCCGATCGCATGGATACCATCGAATTACGCCGCAGTATCGGCTACGTTATCCAGAACATTGGCCTGTTCCCCAATATGACCATTGCCGAAAACATCGCCATCGTTCCACGACTGAAAGGCTGGGATGCGGGCAAGATCAGTGAAAAGGTGGAAAGCCTGCTGGAGATGGTCAACCTGCCGGCCGAAGAATTCATGAATCGCTACCCCAAAGAGCTTTCCGGCGGTCAGCAGCAGCGCATCGGCGTGGCCCGCGGTATGGCGGCAGACCCCCCCATCATGCTAATGGACGAGCCGTTCGGCGCCATCGACCCCATTAATCGCGAGCATCTGCAAAACGAATTCTTGCGGATTCAGGAGAAGGTTAGAAAAACCATTGTCTTCGTGACCCACGATATCGACGAGGCCATTAAAATGGGAGATAAAATTTGCCTGCTACGGAATGGCAAGCTGGTGCAGTTCGACAACCCGGAGAAATTGTTGACCGAGCCTGCCAACGACTTTGTGCGCGATTTTGTGGGGGGCGACCGCACCTTGAAGCGACTCAACCTGCTGAAGGTCAAAAACGCCATGCAAACGGATCCACCCCTCATTCGCGCGCTTGAATCGTTGCAAACGGCCAAGGGAAAGTTATCCGAGCTTAAAACCGATCATCTCATCGTGGTGGATGAGAATGGGCGCCTCCTGGGGACGGTTGATCCGGCAGCCCTGGGCAAGACCGGCGATAAGGTGGCGGAGGTGGTTCAAGCCACCCAGGCCCATATTCAGGCTTCGGCCAGCTTAAAAGATGGCCTGTCGGAGATTTTCAGCCACGATTTGGGTTTTGTAATTGCCGTGGATGATGCCCAGAAAGTCGTAGGGACCCTCACCGAAAAAGACATCAAAGCACTCCTGAGGAAATAATACCATGCCAACTACAATCATATCATCACTGCTAAAACGTTTTCTTCCCCTTGCCATTACCGTGGCGGTCGTTGTCTGGCTTTATCATCACTACGGGGCATTGACGTATACGATAGAAAATACCAAAGAGTTTATGCGGTTTGTGGCCGAGCATATTTTTCTGGTGGTGGTCAGTTTGGCGGCGTCTGTCATCGTGGGGGTTAGCCTGGGAACCATCATGACTCGCAAAGGCTTTGAAAAAACCGGTCCGGCCATTATGGCCCTTGTCAACATCTGGCAAAGTGTGCCTTCCCTGGGGGTGATCGCTCTGGCTTACGGTTTTTTACCGCTGTTGGGTTTATCCGGCATCGGTGTCCTGCCGGCGCTGATTGCGCTGTTTTTCCATGCCGTGGCCCCCATCGTCCGCAACACCTATGCCGGTATCGAAGCGGTGAGCGCCGATGTGATCGAGTCGGCCACCGGCATGGGGATGACCGAGCGCCAGATCCTTATGCGGATCGAATTGCCCAATGCCCTGCCGGTGATAATGGGGGGGGTCAGGACCTCCAGCGCCATCATTGTGGGCACTGCCCCCCTGGCCTTTTTGATCGGCGGCGGCGGCCTCGGTTTTCTGATATTTACCGGTATCGCTCTGATGGACATGGGGATCTTGATTTCCGGCGCGGTGCCGGTGGCCCTCATCGCGATGATCTTCGATAACCTGTTTGGAAAGTTGGAAAAAATTGTTGTAAGCAAGGGTATCCAGGCGGAGGAATACCAAACGGCGTAAGATGTCCTGCGCCATTAATGAAACACCCACGGTGGATTTTTCAGTTCATCGATGGGAGAACAGGCGGGTTTTATTGAACCCAATTACTAGAAGGAGGATAGAGAAGATGAAAAAATTACTGGTTGTATGTCTGGTTGTTTGTTTTTGCGTTCTGCCGCTGGCGGCCGGTGCTGCGGATGTGGTTAATGTGGCCTCCAAGGGTTTTACCGAACAGGTGATTTTGGGCAAGATCATGGTCCATCTGCTCAAAGACCGGGGTATTCCGGTCAAGGATCGCACCTCCCTCGGCGGAACCAATGTATGCCGGGAAGCGCTTGAGCAGGGCCAAATCGACGTGTACATGGAATATACCGGTACGGCCTGGCTCACTTTTTTCAAAAAGAAAGAGACCGTTCGGGATTCCATGGGCCTTTATGCGAAGGTCAAAGCCATCGATGCCGAAAAAGGACTGGTTTGGCTGGCGCCGGCCATGTTCAACAACACTTACGCCATTGTGATGCAGCGCGACAAGGCGGATAAAATGGGTATCCAGAGCCTTTCCGATTGGGCCGCCTGGTCCAAAAAAAATCCAGGCAAGATGTCGTTGGCGACCAATGCCGAGTTCTACTCGCGTCCTGACGGTTTTAAAGGCATGATGGAATTCTATGGCCTGACCTTTGGCCAGGAGATACCGGATGCCAACGTGCGCAAAATGGAAACCCCCCTTTGTAAAAAAACCGTGAGGGATAATCAGGTTTTAAGCGGGATGGCGTTTGCCACCGACGGAGAGATAAAGGAATACGAGCAGGTGGTTCTGGTAGATGATAAAAATTTCTTTCCGATTTACAATCCCGCGCCGGTGGTGCGCCAGGAGGTGTTGAAAAAATATCCGCAAATCAAGTTTATTTTAGGCGAAATCGGTTCATCACTGGATACGGCCACCATGACACGGCTTAATTATCGGGTCAACGTCAACGGCGAAAAGCCGGATTCGGTCGCCAAGAGTTGGCTGACCGGTGTAGGTCTGATTATCAAGAAGAAAAAGTAAGGCCCCTTTTTCTTTGAAACGACAATCGCCGTCGGTGGCGGGCATCCTGCTGCCAGTGGCGGCGATTTTTTCAGGTTATGGAAAAGTGAACTGGACCCGTTTAGGGATAAAATAGATTAGAA
>DUZK01000104.1 GCA_013349495.1 Deltaproteobacteria bacterium | reverse complement strand
GAAAAGGCTGAGGAAGGTATCACCCGGCTCGTGGTGATCCTCGATGATTTCAAGCCAGTGCTCCGCAGGCAGAACCTTTTTCAGGGCGGTGTAAGCGGTCAGCCTTGCTTCCGTTTCAATCTCCCGTATACGCTCAAGAAGGTGCCGCCATTCGACCACCGCGTCCTGATCCGGCAGAGTGGTTAAGGTCCGCTCCATCTCGCCGGCGAACCAGGTCATGCCGCCATGTTCCTCAACCCAGGCAATTTCCCTTGGTTCCAGGCGAACCCCAAGGACCGTGTGTCTTTCCCCTCGCGGGGGTGGGATGGTTTTGTCGCTCATGTGTCAAACCTTTGCCAGAATAGGTTTCACGTATTCGATAAATGCTTCCCTGTAACGGGTGACCGTCTCATCGCCAGACCCAGACACGAATCTGCCGGACCCGATGAACCAAAGGGTCTTGTCCACCACGGCCGGGGGCTCACCCACTAACCAGCCAATCCGGGCCATGACTTTGAATGCCGCATAAGGGTCCCATGCCTGGATGACCCCGCATTCGGATAGGATGGTCAGGACATGCACATCCGGCTTTGCGTAATCGGTGAAACCCATTTCCCGGAGCCAGTCGCAGGCAAGAGGGAAACCCATGCCGAACACGTGGCGCTCGATGATGACCGGCAAACCGGCCAGGGCCAGAGGGTGATGAGCAAAACCGACCACGAATCTTTCAAAACCATGGAATGCCCCGAATCGCGACAGGAACCATGATCCGGAAATGAGCCCTTTTGCAAAAACAACCCAGTAGGACCCCTCCCTGCTCATGTCCATCGGTCCTGGCGGGGTGTAACCTTCGCGGATGGCGGTAAAGAGGCGTTTCCAATCTCCTTGGTACTTCTCAGCGGTCCTCATCGGATCGAATCCGAAAAGGAAGGGCTCCAATTCGTCAATGTCGCCGATGGTGGCGGGCATTCCGCGCTTGTTGGGCAAGGACCGGGCGAATCTCCAATAAACCTCCTGCATATCGCAAACCTTGGTATACCGGGTGAAGGCAAGGAGCCGTTCTGTTTTCGGTCCGGCAAGGGTTTCCAGAAAATCCCGGGCCTCGTGGTAAAAGGTGATGAGCTTTTGATCTGAAATCATGCGCCTCATTGCTCCCTTATCCAGGCGAGGACATCGTTAACGAGGTTAAACGGGATGGTGTCCAGGCTGTCGAACTCCTCCTCCCACTCGCCGAAGAAGTCCTTGGCAGCTATGCCTTTGCGCTCAAGCTGGTTGCGGATATAAACCGCCTGTTTTTCTGTTGCGTATCGAATCCCTTCTTCACGTTGACCTCGGGACTCAGCATTAGTTTGAGTCGGGGACGGGGTCGGTGCTTGGGTTTGCCGGGGCGGTGGAGCTTGTCTCGGCGGGGGTGCTGGTTTTTGCTGACCATTTCCATCCTCACCGTTCAAATAGGCCAGGTCCTCCAGGTCCTGGGTGAAGATGTCGGATGCCGCCGTCCCGATGAGAACCGCAGCTACGAAGGCCCTTTTCTCCGCCATCTTTTCGAGCGTGTTGGCAACGTCATACGGATTGAGGGTCCGGTACTTGCTCTCGAAGTTGTTGCACACCCCGCCCACGTTCCTGACCCAGGCTTCTCCGGTGGGGATGTGGAAAAGGGAACACGAGGCCCGATACTCGATGAATCCCTTGGTGGTGCCGGTGACCTCGCGTCGGGACTGATAATCCTTTTTGGTCCATTGGATGGTGCGGTCGGGATCGTCACGGGCGACGGTGGTGAATTGCGGCTCCAATCTGAACGCCTGGCACATTTTTTCGGCACCGGCCTTCCAGAGGGACGGTTTTTTGCAGCCGGGGATTATGCCGAAATGCACATTTTCACTCATGGCCCGGTCTTTGATGTCCAGGATTTTTCTTGCCTGTTGAACAATCTCCTCGGCGGTCCATTCGTGCCGGACCGGTTGCCGTTCATCCGTTTGCTGTTTTAGCGGTATCGCCATTTTTCTTACCTTTCTTTTTCAGGGGCACAACCCGGCGGGCGGCCATGAGTTCCTTCTTCAATTCCCGATAACAAATGTCCGAGACCCCGCAATACTCAGCACACGCCCAGTTGCGGGCATAGGGCGGCATGGTCTCGGATTCGAACGCCTCGTAAAGGGGGACCAGATTTTCTTCCATGTACCGGTCCACCGTCTGATAAGATTTTTTAGTGGATGACTCCGCCCATTTCTCGACCGGGCAGATGCGGGTTTCCTCCATGCTCATGTACACGACCTCAATTTCCTCGATGTCGTAGGGCACGAGCCATGCGTAAAGGTTGACCTGGACCCTGTGATTTTCGTAAGCCAGGACCAGCCGGTCTTTGTTGAGGTAGGAGGGGATGTTCACGGTGGTTTTGTAGTCCTTGAGCACCTTCTGACTCGGGATGACCAGGTCCGGCGTACCTTCGACCATGATGCCGTCCCACTCCTTCTCGAACCTGGTTTCGATGACCGCGTCCGCGTGAAGGGTGGATTCCTCCATGACCTTGTGCGCAATCTGTCCCCGGAAGGCCCAATACATCCCGCTGGGATAGACCCATGTGTCGTGATGCCTTTGGATAAAGGACGCTCGGTGGCAGTTGGAGATCATGGTGACGGAGATTGCGGTCTTGTTTTTGATGTTGTTGATCATCCCGGCGATGACCGCCTCGTCAAACGGGCAATCCAGTTTTCTGTTCAGTCTTGACCGCGCGCATTCCAGGCAGCCCGAAAAGGGGATACATTCGTCAGTCTTTACGCAATAAAATCCTTTCACCATGGTCTTTTCACTCCTTTCTGTTGTTTTGACTATTCGCAGAAACACCCCTCCTGCTTGTGGAGAATCCTCCGCTTGCTTTTCAAGAGCGGCACTGCCGGCTTTGATTGGGATCGTCGGATTTGAAAAACGACACGATGTCGTTTTTTGGTCAGGTTTGGGTGGCCAGCTTTTCCAAATAGAGCGCCTGGAGATTGTTTTCTGCCAGGGCGGACAGAATCGCATGCACCTCGTGGGGATGAAGGTCTCCCTGGTCCGACATTTCCAAAACCGCGAAGAAACAATCGTAAAGGCCCCGGGATTCGGTGAGACCCGAATCGAACAAAAGCGTCCGCACCTTGGATTCCACGATGAAGAAAACGGGGTGGCCGGCCTGGTTCAGGAACCGACACGCACCCGCTAATCCAATGCCGGGGATTTCCTTCTCAAGTACCAAGGGAAGGGACCCGGCTATCATGCAGTCCTTGTGGACGTAGAACTCTTCAACAAAGGCATGGAACCCAGATGCGGTTTTGCATGCCACAAGAGTCCGGGCCCCCTCGACCACGCCATGGACGAAAGGTTCCATTCCTTCCGATGGCCACCCCGGAACCATCTTGCCCAAGCGCCTTTCCAATTTTTCACCACATGCCGCCACCTTCTTGGGATTGAAATCAAAGAGTGGCTTGGCCAGAACTTCCACATCCTGAACATTCTCCCGGACCGCCTTGGCCTCGGCGAGGATGCCCACCACCAGCCGGAACAGTCCCGACATGGACCGCACCCTTTTGAGCTTGGGCACCTTGGTTAATTCCTTGAAAGCCGTTTCGCCAAGGTGTTCCCGAATCAGGTCCATGGCCACGTTCAAGGAGGCTGCATAATCCTTGGTCATGCCCCACCTCCTTGCAGAAGAACCACATCCTTGGCGATTTTCTCCCAGTTGCAGTATCCGTTGTGCTGGACCTTGAGATAGACCAGGTGCTCAATCTGCCGGGCCAGGGCTTTTTCCAGGTCTGTGTTCAGAGCGGAAAGGCCGTCGCTTACCAGGATGGCCCACCGCACGTTTTCGGCCAGCATGTGCTCAGCTACCTCGTTGAAACTGGTCCCGCCCGTGGTGAACAGGCACCGCTCGGTTTGGTCCACCTCCACGACCTGGGTGCTGAACTGAAAGATGCGACCCACCACGTGGAGAATGGATTTGTAGATGAAGGGAATGAACATGTAGAACCGGCTCATGGACCCTGATACGTCCACGTACAAATCCACCGCCGGTTTCTCCATGCCCACATACTGTTGCCAAAGGACCGGAGCCGCCCCCATGGACAAATTGAAGGCGTCTTTGCGGGTGACGGAATGCGGAACCATAACCGAATATCCTTCATGGAAACACACCGTTGCCCGTTGGCTTATGACTCCGCCGATGAGGGTCTCGACCATGCCGACCTTGGCGTTGTCGAAGACCTCGAACCTCGTTCTAATCTCCGGAATCTCGCAGGATGCCAAAACCATCTTCACCACGGGATCGTTCGGGGAAATGTCCGGGATGGGTTGTGCTTCAAGGCCGTCCTTCACCCGGCCTATGGGAAGGTTTCGAACCGGCCCGGGTCCATGGTTGGAGACGAGGGGCGGGATGTCGGATAATGCCTTGATGATGGCCTCGGTTTTTTGTTCCTCCTTCCTTAGGTGCCACCACTCCAGGACCAAATACATCCATTGATGGTAGCCAGAAAAATCCCGGCACTCGACCGGCGGTTCTTGGATTGCGGCCAGCAGTTCAGCCGCCTGCGCATAAAACGAGGCGTGGGCATTTTTGAAAAGGTTCTCGCCCTCCACCTTGTAGGAGATTGTTTCCCAGTTCACCGCGCTATGGCGTCCCGTGAGAAGCAACCGCATGGGGTCCCCGTCCGAGTAGAACCTCTCCGGTAAGGTGGACAAAACCTGGCGTCTTGCCATGGAGTTGATGTAAACGTCTTCCGCCCAGTTGAAGAGGTCCGGTGGATAATCCGGCTCCGCTGCATCCGGCCACAACTTATGAAGGATCAGGTGGTTACGTTCATGCAGCAGAATGAACAACACATCTTCCGGCCCAACCATGTGCTCCAGGAAGAAAGCTGGGGACAACCTGACCGTTCCTTCCAGGAGATTGATTTGCGCGGTTGAAATGTCCGGGTCAAAAATGATCCGGCTCACGTACCGAAGGATGTTTGGGATGCGCTCCGACCCTTGGCTGCATCTGGACCAATAAGAAAAGAGGTCGTCACTGGCCAGCATCTTCACCAGGAGAGTGGATGCGCCGGTGAGGTCCTTATTCCTCAGCGCCATCTTGATTTTCTCCATTCTCTCCGCCAGTGGATTCATCGGCTCCCCCTTCGATCAGCTTTGCGTCCTTGATGAACTTCTCGATGATGGACTTCAGCACTCCGTATTTTTCAAGGGTCTGGACCGTGGGATTGATGACCACGGCGTCCAGGCGGTACGGGGTGATGAGTTTCTTGATGGCCATGAAACCCTCGGCGGCATATATTGGCCAGGGGATTTCCTTGGTGACCCGACCGTGCAAGGCCACGTGCGGCAGATCGCCGTGGACCACCACCAGCACCTTCGTTTTCCCGGACGAGAGGATGAGGGTGCACACGTCATCGTAGGTGCATTCCCTGAGTTCATCGGCGGTAATGATCTCGTCGTCCCAGAAGATCGGTACACATTTCACGTTGTTTTTATCGATTCGATAGATCTTGGCAAACACATCGTGAGTGTGGAAACACCATGTTTTACCGTCTTCGGTGATGTGGTCCCAGCCCTTGGTCAATGCCTCGCTTTCATAAATCTGTTCGGTCGTCATGGTGCGATTCCTTTCAGGGATTGGATTATGTCTTGAATGCGTCCCGGAATTTCCAGGACAGGAGTTGCTTCTTCGATGAGGGTCAACGTTGCGAAACGGCTGACTGCCTTTTCCATCAAGGTCCGCGAAAGGTCATGTTCCAGCACTCCTTTCTGTTGGAGAATGGGCAACCGCCGAAGAACATCACGGAGGATTTCCGGTTGCCGTTCGGAATCTAAAGACCGGTCTACCGCACCGGCCCAGGCAAGAACATCGGTCGGTTCGATTTCTAAAAGCTCGGGGAGATTACGGGCCATGGTCATGGGGTCGGCGAGTTGGAAGCCTGTCACTATGGTGCGGATGGTCCCACGCACCACGGAGGCGTCCACCCGGGTCCGCACGACGCCGTTGATTTCGGGGATCACCGCCCCGATGTAAGAGGCAACACCGTCCGGCTCGGTGAACACGTCCAAGCCGGAGGCCCAGCGGAGAGCCAAACCTGATGTGACCAAGCTCACCATGAACTTAAGTTGACGCGCATTGAACACTACGGAACTGCTCGACAAATCCCTCATGATCTTTTTGCAAAGGGTTATGATGCGCATCTGCTCGATGCCACCCGGTCTGAAGGCCGAAGCCCTGGCCAACATGCCGCGCAAATCATAACCACCCCGGCCGGTGCCATTGCCCGATAAAATGTCGTCCACGGCAGTGTTTTCCATTCCCGCGATGTTCGGGACTTGGAGGCACACGAACCTCGATGCAAGGGCCATATCAAGGTAGCCGGTGTTGTATGTCTCGGGCGGGTTGACGGCACTGAAAACCATTTTCAAATTGGTGGGCATGCCCAGGAGGGTGCGCTTTCGGACAAGCTCATGCAGTTTGGATTGGATAAATGGGTTGGCACGGTTGATTTCGTCCAGCAGCACCGCGTCGGCGTTCCAGATGGACAGCGGGGTCGGCACGAATTGGAGTGCACCCTTGGCCAGGGTCTTGGGATTTATGAACCCAATCAGATCGTCAAAATTTAGAGTCGGCACCTCGTAGGCACGGAAATTGATATCCCGGCCAAGCAAGGCACGTGCGATGCGCTCCGCCCCTTCGGTCTTGTTCCCGCCGATGTCGCCTACGAAAAGCACCGACAGGTCCGATGCCAGGGCTGAAAGCACCACCGGCTCGATGCCGTCCCATCCATGTATACCCAGTTGGTCGAATAACATTTCCATTCTCCCGAAAATGACCGTCCCCAAAACGCACAAAGGGAAACCGGTTTTCCGGCTTCCCCTTGCAGATTCCTTAACTATTTTTTATCTTATTATATCAAATACTTAGATGTTTGTCAAGATGGAAAATGACGGCTAACTAATTGAAAAGACAAGATTTTTGCGTGATATTCGTGGATAGATATGGATGGAAAAAGGATAAGTCATCAAATTTGCTCGAAAAAAAATGGCACTCACCCGCCAGCAAAGCCCTTTCGAACGTAACGATATTGACCAAAAGATGAACTTTGGGATATAACCTACAGGATTTTAATGTTTCTTGATCTTTCGTGCTTGTACGAATCTTTGGATCAACACGGACTTTGCTCGCATGGAGTCTCCGGGTTGAAATCTTGGAGGATGCATGAAGCTCGTTTGTTTGGACATTGAAAACTTCCGTGGAATCAAAAAAATTAGCATCACCTTCGGACCAACTACCGTCTTGGTCGGAGAGAATAATACCGGCAAGTCTTCGATTTTGGACGCTCTTCAAATTTGTTTGAGCAGATCAATGATCAGACGGGGAGGCCAATTTAACGAATACGACTACCACTTGGACTCAGAAGAAGGACATCCCGGCACGGCCGGTCCGATAAGCATAACGCTTCATTTCTCAGAAATTTCTGAGGATGAATGGCCTGATCCTGTACTCCAAAGCCTTGATCCTGCCCCCCAGGTTGATGCAGTTACTGGTTTCAATACTGTCACATTTCGCGTTACGAGTTCTTATAATAAAGACTCAGGAGATTACATTACTACATGGGCCTTTCTTGACGGCGCAGGAAATGAACTTGTAAAGGCAAAAAATCCTCGTACACTATTAGCATTGCAGCAGTTTTCACCTTTGTTCTATCTTGCTGCATTAAGGGACGCAGGCCAGGAGTTCAGGCCGAAATCTCAGTTTTGGGGACCTTTTGTAAAAAGTTTGAAGCTTGAAGATGCGACTAAGACAGAACTTGAGAAAGCACTATGTGACCTCAATCAAAAAGTTTTAGATAGCCATACAGCATTTGAAGATGTAAGGGCGCGATTAAAAGAAACCACAAAATTGATACCGCTTGGATGCGATGATCCTGTACATATTCAGGCTTTACCTGGAAAAGTATTTGATATGCTATCGAAAACTCAGGTCATGCTAAACTGCCGGTCAGGTGCTAAATTGCCTTTATCCCGGCATGGTGAGGGTATGCAAAGTTTGGCAGTTCTATTCCTATTTGATGCGTTTTTGAAATCCAGATTGGCTGAGGATTATGATTCGGATGCGGAACCCATCTTGGCACTTGAAGAGCCAGAAGCGCATTTGCATCCATCTGCCATACGATCTCTAGGCGAATTGATACAAGAAATAGATGGTCAAAAAATAATCACAACTCACTCTGGAGATATATTGGCGAGCGTACCTTTATCTTCAATCCGCCGATTAGCCAGACACGATGGCGAAATAAAGGTTTTTCAAATTCAGCCAGATACACTTTCACCAGAGGATATGGAAAAAGTCACTTATCAAATCCGATCGCAGCGTGGGCACTTATTATTTGCTCGTTGCTGGTTGCTTGTCGAGGGACAAACTGAATACAGGTTACTTCCGGAATTGGCAAGACAACTCAATATTCCACTTGATATTCATGGCATTTGCTGCATGGAATTTAGTCAATTTGGCAAATTGGATATGATAATACAGATGGCTGATGACTTAGGAATTACGTGGCATGTCATGACAGATAACGACGATGCAGGTGCAACCTATGCAGCTAAAGTTAGAGGTAAATTAAAAGGTCGCAATGAGGCACAACATCTTTCCGTACTACCTGAAAAGGATATTGAGCATTTCCTTTGGTCAAAGAAATATGATTCAGTTTACAAGAGTTATGTCTCTGAGAATCAATGGGCTACGATAAGCATTCCGGAAACTCATCCGGATTATCCAACACAGGTAATAAGATCTTCGATCAAATCAACTTCAAAACCATTTTTGGCTACTGCAATTGCCATCGAGGTTAAAAAAACTGGTTCTCCTGGAATCCCGGCGGAGTTATCTGCCGTTTTAAATGCGGCTGTTCAACTGGCCGAGAAAGTTGCGTGACATGGATTTATCAAGCCTGAATGAGAACCAAAAGCGTGCCGTGGAGTGGGGCGAAGGACCCTTGCTCGTCTTGGCTGGTCCAGGTTCTGGAAAAACGAGGGTTTTAACCTACCGAATTGCGAGGCTTATCGAATCTTCCCCACAACAAAGATATAAAATTTTGGGCCTTACCTTTACCAACAAGGCTGCGGCTGAAATGAGAGACCGGGTCGAACATATGATCCCTGAAGCCTCCACGCGAATCCTGCTTTCAACGTTCCATTCTTTTTGCGCTGACCTCCTACGCCAGCATGGTCATCATCTTGGGCTTCGGCCTGATTTTACTATCCTTTCCGACAGCGCAGACCAAGAAGCCGTTCTGGAAAGTGCGATCTCTCAATGTGGTGCAAGAGAAAACTATTCTCCTGGAAAATTGCTTCCAATGATTACCAGGCTACTTGATCTTAATGTTTCACCCGAAGACGCCAGTTCGGTATTAGAAAAACTGGGAGCCAAAGGAGCCTCAAATTTAGCTGGTATTTATAAAGCATATCGCTCATTCCTCATTGATAACAACCAGCTTGATTTCGGTTCTCTAATTGCCGAGGCAATTGTTCTTCTTGAAAATCACAAAGGAATTAGAAAACAGCTACTTAGAATATTTCCATTCGTCTGTGTTGATGAGTTTCAAGATACAAATCTTTCTCAATTTCTTGTGTTGCGTCAGCTTGTCAATCCTGAGACTAAAAACTTATTTATTGTTGCTGATGATGATCAAATTATATATCAGTGGAATGGTGCTAGTCCAAAAAGATTACAAGAGCTAAAAGATGAGTTCAAAATGACCGTAATTCAGTTGCCTGAAAACTATCGTTGTCCTCCCGAGGTAATTGAAATAGCAAATTCCCTAATCTCGAACAATCTTGGCCGTTCTGCGGACAAAGAACTATTGAAAGCGCATAAGGTTTCGACCGGTTCTGGCTCCCTCAGAGTAAAGCTATTTTCTTCTTTGGAGGAAGAGGCAAAATGGGTTGCGGAGGACATCGCTTCAAGATCGAAGGTAGAAAGACAAAAATGTGCAATACTCGCTCGAACCCGCAAGGTGCTTGATTACTTTATTCCAGCTCTTAAAGCGTCTGGCTTGAACGGTTATTTAAGTATAAGAAAAAATGAATTTGTGACCCCTCAATTCAGATGGTTACATAGTATTTTGAGACTAGCAAATGCACGGCAGGACAAAGAACAGTTGCGGAGAGTATGTAAAGCATTTTTTGCTCTCGAAGGCATCAATCTCGATGTGAAAGACATTGTTTCCCTGGCCTCTTCCGGAGAAGGTGATTTTCTGAGAGCTTGGGCGATTTCTGCATCCAAGCGGTTTGAAATATCTGGTATTACCACCAAATTGCTCGATGAAACCATGGAAAAACTCGCGGATAGACTTGACTTTCGTTCATTTGTTGATGCAGCCTTTCATTGGTTTAAGAACATTGATCTGACTCCACAAGACCCTAATTTTGACGATCAAGAATATAACAGTGAAAAGGATACCTGGAGAAGACTTACAAGCGAAATTGATTCCCAGTATGGAAAGGAGAATGTATCTTTACATAGTTTTTTACAGGAATTTGACCTCCGCTCAAAGGAGCCACCACCCCCCCCCGAAGGCATTCCTTGCTTTACCATCCATGCATCAAAAGGAATGGAGTTCGGGCATGTATTCTTGGTTGCGATTGTTGAAGATCAATTACCCAGTTGGGCAGCTAAGAAAAAGGGTGATGACAGTCACGAAATGCAGGAGGAAAGAAGGAATTGTTTTGTAGCGATCACTCGTGCACAGCAATCGCTTACCATCACGTACTCTAATCGCGTTTTCGGCTGGAACAAAGAACCTTCACGATTTTTATTTGAGATGGGGCTAATCCAGTGACCGATTGATTTAACTTTTCACTTCTTTTTACAATCATTTTCCACACCAAAAGCCATGTATGACTGCCAACCTGTCTCCAATTCCGATTTCCGGTCTCGCCAATCTGGAAGGATGCGGTCCATCGTCCGCCAATACTCCGGTGTGTGGTTACGCTCCTGAAGGTGGACAAGCTCATGGACGATCACATAATCCACAAGTCGGACCGGAAGTTGCAGCAGCCTCCAGTTGAAATGAAGTGCTCCTTTTTTCCCGCAGGAACCCCACCGATAACCAAGGTCGCCTAGGGTGACTTGGCCTGGTACTGTCCCGGCCCTGTGTTCCCAGGAGGCCACCCTCTTATGCAACCAGCGAGAGCCAGTCTCCGAGTACCACCGCTGGAAATGTTTCGGAGCTTCAGCCACATTTTTCCGCCGGAGAAAAAACCAGTGGCCGTCAAAACGAAGGGGAGAATCTTGGTCATCAACTATCTTGAGCCTGTAGTTCCTGCCCAGGTAAAAAATTGTCTCGCCGCTGACAAATTCTGGCTGGTAGGCAGCCCGGGTCATTTCCTGTTTGAGAGCAAGCTTTTGATGGACCCACAGGAGCTTGCTATGGACCCAGCGGGCAAGTTCTTCCTTGTCCGCATCCTCCGGAGCATGAACCACCAGTTCACCCGAGCGGTCCACTGTCAGGCCAAGTTTCTTCCGGCGGGAGCTTCGCCGGATTTCAAATTCAAGGCCACCAATGTTCAGGGTCTCAGTCATTTGCGGGTCAGGTTCTCGTGGTTCTCTTTTGCCAAGGCCACCAATCTCTGGGCAAGGTCTCGTTCCTTCCCCGGCGGGCACACGCCTGAATCATCCAGGTCCCTCACCAATTGCTTGATGAGCAATTCGCGCATGGGCAAATTTTTCCAGAATCCTACTTTCCGAATTTCCTGCCTCACCCTATCCACAATATCCAGGGCCGTATTGATGGCGGTCTTTCGCTGCTCGTCATCCAGTTCCCTCCCTTCCGAGCACGATTCAAAAACCAAGCGCACAAAGGGGACTTGCACTCCGGGGTCGAGGTCGGGAAATTCATTGCGGTCGCCTTGTCGAAGTTCATCAATGAACTTTTTCAATTCGCGTGCCAGGGCATCCGCGTCATCCTTGAACCTTTGAAGAATTTCATTGAGCTTGTCGCTCATTTTCCTGGCGTAGGCCGGATTCTGATTGGTAAAGCCAATGATATGATACCTGGCCGCGTGTTGCATCTGCGCGGCGCGTGCTCTGCTGCTGGTCTGCGCATTCAGGACTTTTTCAAACTCGGCATCGGTGATGGTTGTCGGAGGAATTTTCGGGTCCACGCCTCTTGCGGAAACATGGCCATCTATCAGAGCCTTTACCTTTTCCGCCACGCCCAAAAGGTTGAGGGCAGGGTCACGGTAAAGATTGGCCGCCACTTTGTTTATGAAGCCAAGGAGCTTGGCGTCACGAAAAACATCCGGTGGAACCTCCGGCCGGTGCTCAAGGATATTCAGGGTTTCATAGAACATCCGAAGACGGTTGATAAACTCCGCTCGAATCTTCAGGTCTTCCAGGATGGCCACGCATTGATCCACTTGGCCAAAGAGATCGGTGATGCCTCGGCTGGTAAAGACGGCAACCGCCCGGTCCCGGCGGTCCAGAAGTTTGGGCAGTTCCGCGTTGATGTCTATCAGGGTCCCCTCGATGTCCTGCCCGTCGTAATCCTTGAGGGCTTCATTGAGGTGCCTTGCCACCCCGATATAATCCACCACGTATCCGCGTCTTTTCATACCAGACGCGCGATTCACCCGGGCGATGGCCTGCAACAAGTCGTGAGCAAGAACCTTCCGGTCCAAGTACATCACCTGTTCAACCGGGGCGTCAAACCCGGTGAGCAGCATGTTGTTCACCACGAGTATTGTGAGCGGATCGGTCTTTTCACTTTTTTCTGTCGCGAGCTGCCTTTTGAACCGTGCTATGTATTCTTTCTGATTTTCCTTGTTGGCCCAGTCCCACCAGGATTCGGGGTCATTGTGGTCCCCTGAAATGACGACAGCTATTTCCAAGGCGCGCAGGACGGGAAGATAAGGGTGGACCTTGACCAGCAGTTGAGTTTGCTTGTCGAGCTTTTCAATTTCTTCCTCGGACAGCGAAAGCGTTTCCGGAGGCAATGCCTCCAACCGAGCCGCCAGTTCATCCCTTGCCGCCAGAAGCTTTCCCCGATAGGTGATCGCTGCCCTGCGGGATGTTGCCACCACCTGGGCCTTGAAACCTTCAGGCAAAACGACCCCGGCGTAATGGCGCATCATGTCGTGCGCCTTGTGCTCGATGAGCATCGGCGCTTCGAGGATGTCACCCTCCGTTCCATATTTGGCTTTGATTATGGCCAGGTCTTCCGCCGAATAATCCCTGAACATGTCTTCGAACAATTGGTCCAGTCCCGTAGCGTCCGTCACCATTCCATCAGCGGTCCGGCCTTCATAGAGAATCGGTACGGTAGCTCCGTCCAATTCCGCGTCCTGGAGAAGATACCGGTCAATCCAATCCCCGAAAATTTCCCGGGTTTCGGTTTTTTCCT
>DUZK01000103.1 GCA_013349495.1 Deltaproteobacteria bacterium | reverse complement strand
GGGGAGGGAAAAGAAAAGAATTTCAAATATACTTTGTGTCAAATTATTTAACTACTTAAGGTCGTCCCCCACAACCCATGAGATCTTTATGATGGAATAACAGAACTGACCCCTTTTATTCTTCCTTTCAGGAGTTTGCCTCACTGATACTCTCCAGCTCCTCCCACCTCACATAGGCCCCTTCCAGCTCCTGCGCCAGCTCTTCGACCCTGGCCCGCGCCCGGCTGATCCTGTCTCCCGGGCTCCTGTAGAACTCCGGGGTTGCCATCTGCTCGTACAGCCCCTTCTGCTCCCGCTCCAATATTTCGATGCGACCTGGAAGGGCCTCCAGCTCCTTCCCCTCCTTGAAGCTGAGCTTCCGGGGCGGGTCCTTCTTCTCCCGGCGTTTCACGGACGGGCGCCCCTTGCCGGGCTCTATCTTGTCAGCCGGCCTTGGCCTCTGGCGAAGCCAGTCGTCATATCCCCCTGCATATTCCGTGATCACGCCGCCGGCCTCAAACACAAGAGTGCTGGTCACCACATTGTCGAGGAACGCCCGGTCATGGCTCATGAGAAGTATGGTTCCGGTATACTCCAGCAGCCGCTCCTCAAGAAGTTCGAGGGTCTCCATATCAAGGTCATTGGTGGGCTCGTCCAGCACGAGCACATTGGAAGGCTGCGCAAAAAGCCGTGCAAGGAGCAGCCTGTTCCTCTCTCCTCCGGATAGAATGCGCACAGGGCTCCTGGCCCGGTCCGGCGTGAAGAGAAAGTCCTTCAGGTAACCGATCACGTGGCGCTGTCTGCCATTGATCTGGACCGTGTCCTTGCCGTCGGCCACACTTTCCTGAACCGTCATGTCCTCGTCCAACTGCTCACGGAGCTGGTCAAAATAGACCACCTCCAGCTTGGTCCCTGTCCTGACCCGGCCACTGTCCGACGTGATCTCCCCGATCAGGATCCTGAGAAGGGTGGACTTGCCGATGCCGTTGGGACCGATAATGCCGATCCGGTCCCCCCGAATAATTTTTGTGGAAAAGTCCCTGATAAATACGGCTCCTCCGTAACCGTGGCTTATCTTCGAAGCTTCTATGACCAGCTTGCCTGTGGATTCCGCCTCCTGGATCTGTATCCGGACGCCGCCTGTCTGTCTGCGCTGGGCCTGCTGCGCCTCCCGCATCTTCATGAGAGCGCGCACCCTCCCCTCATTCCTCGTGCGCCTCGCCTTGATCCCCTTCCTGATCCACTCCTCCTCCTTTGCCAGCCTCCGGTTGAACTGTTTCCGCTGCGCCTCTTCCACATCCAGTGCCGCCTGCCTGCGCTCCAGGAAAGTTCCGTACCCGCAGGCCCAGCTCACAAGCCGGCCCCGGTCTATCTCAATGATCCGTGTGGCAAGTTTCTGCAGGAACACCCTGTCGTGGGTGACCAAGATGAGGGTTCCCCTGTACTTCTGCAGGAATTCCTCCACCCAGCCTATGGCGGTTATGTCCAAATGGTTGGTGGGTTCGTCAAGAAGGAGTATGTCCGGTTCCGCGACAAGAGCCCTTGCAAGGAGGGTTCTGCGCCTGAATCCAACGGAAAGGGTCTCAAACCGGACGTCAGGCTCCAGGGCGAGCCGTGTCAGAACCTTGTCGACCTGCTGGCGGATCTGCCACCCCCGTGATCCCTCCAGCCTCTCCTGCAGGAGGCCGATCCTCCTGAGCATGAACTCGTCGGTCCCGTGTGCAAGGCGGCTTGTCAGCTGGTGGTACTCCTCCAGCAGCGATCCGACCCCGGCAAGCCCGCCTGCCACCACCTCGTGGACCGACCCCGCAAGGTCGATCGGCAGCTCCTGGGAAAGGCCTGCCACGCGTGTTCCCTTCTGAAGGGTAATCACGCCGCTGTCAGGCTCCATCCTTCCGCTTATCAGCTTCAGCAGGGTGGTCTTGCCCTCGCCGTTACGTCCCAGGAGGCAGACCCTTTCCCCCTTTTCCACCTGCATGTTTACCTTTTCCAGCAGGGGCGACCCGCCAAAGCTAATGCTCACATCCTGTAAACTCAAAAGAGCCATATCATCCAAAAATCCTATTCACGATTCCGTTGACCCGGTATTTTGTGCTCAGAAGGTAAATCAAAAGACCGGGTATTTCAACTGTCTTATGTTGATTCTTACGAGGCGGGAGGGTTGGGCATGTTAAGGGAAGTTCAGGCTCCATCGGGGTTTTCCCGCTCGTCACTCGAATCATTTTGGTCCCTTCAGCTTTCCGGATACTTGATTCTCCATGCCGGATCCCGCGTTTCTTTTTCGATGAAGTTTTGGTGGAATTTTCTTCCGGTTCAGGCTATGAAATCCTTTTTCACCAAACAGAAAAGAAACAAGATCGGCAATGCGGCAATCCATATTATACATGGCCCCCATGAAGGGGTTTACAGATCAAATATTCAGGAATACATTTGCGGAGCATTTTGGCGGGTTTGATCTGGCGGTCGCTCCATTTATTGCAAGCAAAAGAGATCGCATCTTCAAGAGAAAGTATGTCAAAGACCTCCTGCCTGAAAATAATACCCGGCTGCCGGTTATTCCGCAGATCATGAGCAAGGCAGCCGAAGATTTTACGGTGCTTGCCAACTATCTGTATGATCTGGGGTATGAAACCGTTAACTGGAATTTGGGATGTCCGTATCCCATGGTGGCCAACAAAAAGCGCGGTTCCGGAATGCTGCCCCATACCGACAGGATTCACGCGTTTCTCGATAGTGTTATTCCCGGGATCAAGGGAACGCTTTCCATAAAAATCAGACTCGGATGGCGCAGTTCGGACGATATTTTCAGACTGGTGCCGGTTCTGAACCAATACCCTTTGGAAGAGCTGATCATTCATCCCAGAACCGGTATACAGCGTTATGACGGAGAGATCGACCTTGAGGCGTTTGGGCGGTGTGTTTCAACAATCGACCACCCGATTGTCTACAACGGCGATATCCGAACTCCGGAAGATTTCAAGAGGTTGTCCCGGCGGTTTGAAGACGTGAACCGGTGGATGATCGGCCGCTGGTGTCTGGCCGATCCCTTTCTGCCGTTTATCATCAAAACAGGGGAAGACCACGTTCAGGACAAAATCGAGAAGATGAAACAATTTCATGAAGCACTGTTTGACGCCTACAGCATGGTTCTGCCGGGTCCGTCCCATATTTTAAACAAGATGAAAGGGTTCTGGCGTTACTTTTCATTACCGTTTAAAGACTGTAAAAAAGCCATGAAAAAGATCAAGAAATCCAGCCGGCCGGATCAGTACCTGGATCTGGTAAATCTGTTTTTTGAGACAGAAGCACAACTGCTGTAAAAAATACCTTGTCTTCCCGACAATGATATCTCGCTCCCGCCCCTTTTATTTAATGCATCAAAGCAGGATCGCACCTCTTGATCCCGTTACTTACGACCTTATTTTTTCGTGCGGTTTATCGGGTTAAAGATTAATACCGTAACGATCGGCAGCACCAACCCAAGCAGAACCACTGTGATCATCAGCTTTCCCAGCTCATCATATTGACCTCGTTCGATGATAAAAATGTTGTTCAGGTACTTGGTTCCGAGGTTGCTTGCTGAAAGGGCCAGGTTGGTAAAGGCTGCCATGACTGCAAAATAAGTAGCCTTTTGAGATCTGGGGGCTTCCTTTGCGATCCAGGCGAGCATCGGAATCATGGCGACCTGGCCCAAGGGGGAATCCGCCATGGTATCGATAATTGCGATGGTGCGGGCGCCAAAGCCGAAAGCGGCTTCCGTCCACTCGTGAAGCCCGTAAAACATGCCGACGAACGGAGACAACATGACTGCGCCATAGACCGACAGAAAAACCACAAGGTATGGGACCGGTCGCCGAGCCATCCAACCCCGTAAACCAAACATGCCTATAATTGCCAAGACGGCGGCAATTTGTCTCAGGGTGCCAAAAAAGGCTTCATCAAAGTGCAAAACGTCGATTTGCCACCAGCTGGCGCCTGCACCGATGGTGGGCATGGCCCGAAATATGAAGATAATAACAGCGATTGAAATAATTTCGCGGCGCTTGACGGGATCCATGTCACGAAACAATTGGTTCATGAGGTATACGATAACAATCAAAGACCCTGTAATTATCACCTCCTTGTTCAGGGAAAAATCGGAGAAGCCAAAAATCAACGTGATAATCACAAAAATGGCGCTGCCTCCCAAAATATGCCAGTTCGGTCTGAGCTCATGGTCCAAAGGCTTCTTCATCTTTTTGATTCCGGCCGCCGGCAAGCCTTCAAGGCGGATCTGCATGCGGCGTTGGCGCTGTATCCGATCGCCCATCAGTACTCCCAGAATCGAAATGACCGGTATAATCAGTGTGGCCCAGTACATCGTCGCGTAGGAAAGCACTTTCGCCAGCCAGCCACCAAGGCCGGCCACTATGGCGCTGCCTCCGATAATCGCGATCCGCCCCAGGGTCTGAACCGTGACATGCATCCGCTGGCTCTCCTTTTCCGGAATCAGGGAGCCGTCTTCCCGAAACGACGGCACTGCTTCTACCGTCATGCCGTCTGCAACCACATCCTGAAGCACAAAGCCGACAGGGGAAAGCAACACGGAGGTGACGTACCAGAAATCTAACGGCATCAGACCGACCATCCGATCCGGATAACCCGTCAATCCAACCATGATCAATAAACTGAGCGCCATTAGCATCGCTCCAAAATAGACAAACAAAGACTTCACCCGCCAAAAAAGGTCGGCCATATGACCCAATGGCATTTTCAGAGCCCAGGGCAGTCCGGCCCAGAAACCTAAGCTCGCCAGAAAGGCCGCTGATAGGCCCAGCTCTTCCTTGACATAGAAACTTTCAATAATGCCGGTAAAAGCGGATACCCCGGCTGCCAGGTACACCATCAGCGGAGGCAAATAGCTCCAGCGCATTTCACGAACGATGCCGAGAAAGTCGTTCAGCAACCAGTTTCGGAACCGGCTGATCGATATCGGATTTTTGCGTTTGTTCATTTTATCATCTACTTCCCGCACATTATCCGGATTCCATTTTAAATTTTTATCTGATTAAGGGCCGAATACACCCAGCCAGTGCCACCACAGATAATTGATGGGCATCAAAATAAAGGTGGACGCCGCGCAAAGGGATAATGTCAATCGTGCGGCATCGCGGGCACTGACCCCCCCGACCTGAAGCCCCACGACAATCGGCGGTACGTGATAGGGAAGGATAACGTTTGAAAAACCGATCACCTGTGTCATCAGCACGGTCATCAGCGGAAACCCCGTAACCGTTGATATCTTGGCAGAAAGGGGCGCCAGGACAGCCACAACGCCGGGCGGAGTGGTCAGGGGACTTAAGGCCGTCGATACAAGGCAAAGAGAGAGAAAATTGCGGATATCATGACCCGGTTGTAAACCGATGAGATCGATCAGTCGGCTGCCGAAAAAATCGCCGAGCCCGGTTCTGTTTATGAGGGTAACGATTCTCAGCACGCCCCCGACATAGAAGAACGGGCCGAAATTGATCCCTTGATTGAATACCCCGCCGGGAAATATGCCGGTGAAGGGCAGCATGCAGAACAAAGCCGCGGCAAGCGCCACCCAGGCGGGGGAGACGCCATGGAGGAAGTTGGTGCCCCAGAGAAGCAGGGTTCCCGATAAAATGACCACCAGGACCATTTCAGAGACACCGAGCGGTTTTGTCGCAGCACCCTGTGGTGAAGATACAGGCCGTATGCGGTCGGGAAACAATCGACAAATCAAAAAAACGGTGACGAGACCTTTCATTACACCCAACACCGGGTAGTGCAGCTTCAGGTAGGTACCGTAGCCAAAGCTTAAATCATAGAGGGTCTCAGCTGCACCCGCAAGGACCATGTTCGGCACATTGGCCGGAAGAACGGCGGCGGCGGGCACGAAGGAGCCCAGGGTCGCCGCCAGAACCATCCCCTTCCGGCCGGTGTCCGCTGAAAGCCCCAGGCGGTCCGACATGGCCGTCGCCAGTGGAACCAGCAGTATCACACGTCCCATGGTCGACGGGATGAAAAAAGATAGGAGCATGGTTAAAAGAAACATGCCGCCGATGATACCTGCATAGGAAGTAATCGGAACGGCCGCCAACCAACCGGACAGGCGTTGATCGAAGCCGGTACTTTTCACGGCGCTTGCGATCACGAGTCCACCGAAGACCAACCAAAGAGCGCCTGAAAAGAAGCCGGAAAAAATCACCGGAGCCGGCGCAACCTTGAAAATCATCCCCGCGAGCATAAAGATGAGTGCTGTCAGGTATTCGGGCAATACACCGGTAGCCCAGAAGCCCATGGAAAACAGGACCAGAGCACCGACCCGTATGGCCTCCCTGTTGAGGCCGCCCGATGGGGGGATGAAGAATATGATCAGGGTGCCGATCATGATCAGCACGGCAACGCATTTTCGAGTTTTATCCACGACAGCTTCTCTAAGACAGAGTCGAATCTCCGCTCGATTCTTAATCTGATGAATAAGCGTTATACAGCAACCCCCGATATTTAGGAAGCCTGTTTCGGATTCTAAAACCGGAGCATCTGTTTTAACCGTTTCCGGATATTTAAGACCATTGACCGTCGATTCATATTCGCAGCTGACAAAGGGGGAAGAAATGGTAAGGACGGATGGATTTGACTTGCTTGAAACCAACAAATTATAAGCTGATCTGCGTTCGGAAAACCCCCAAGCGTTTTGAATCGCCGAATCTCGGGAAGGCACTTGAACGACCCGTTCCCAAGTTAAACGATCGAAACCGCAGAGTGATCTGTCCTTCCTCAATTTACTTTTTTACAAGCGGCTTCCCTGAAAAGAAAAATCTTGACTTATTAGGCATTTTTAGTATGATTTATCTATCTTTTTAATGACCTATTGGACAAATACCCCATTACGAGAACCGTTATTTCGCGCCCACAACAACGGCCTTTCGTTTCTCACGGGTTGAATGGTATTATGATGGAAGATCGATGGATATCAGTGGATGAGATTGCGGCCTATTTAGGGGTAAAACGGGACACCATCTACAAATGGATAGACCGAAGGAACATGCCCGCCCACAAGGTTGGTCGACTTTGGAAATTCCGCAAGGAAGAGATAGACCAATGGATCCATAGCGGTGGCGCCAGTGTAAACAATAACGAAGAGATTCAATCTGGCCGGAATAAACAATAGATACCAGCCGGAGGCTAGAAATGCTTAATTTTAAACTTAGAGATGAGTTTCTCGGGTCGGTCCTGTCGGGATCTAAGGAGGAGCAACGATAAATGCTTGGATATGATGAAATACTCAAAAGACTTCAGGAGCGACAGGATGAAATGCGAGCGCGTTTTTCTGTACAGCGTATCGGCATTTTTGGCTCTTATCTTCGGGGAAACGCAAATGAAAAAAGTGATATCGACCTGATCGTGGATCTGGCCGAACCCACTTTTGACCATTACATGGACTTGAAATTCTACCTCGAAGCCATTTTTGAAAGACCTGTTGATCTGGTACTCTCCGACACGATCAAGCGACGCCTGAAACCTGTTATTCAGAAAGAGGCCGCTTATGCATAGGGACTACCGGCTCTATCTGGATGACATTCTGGAAGCGATTGCTCGAATACAGGAATATGTCCAGGGTATTGATGAGGATGCTTTTGGCTCAGACAAAAAGACGCAAGACGCGGTGATCCGCAACCTAGAGGTTATTGGAGAGGCGTCGCGCAATCTTTCAGATGATATGAAAGCCCAGGTTGACGAGATTGAATGGCCCAAGATCATCGGCCTCAGAAATGTCCTCGCCCATGAATACTTCGGAGTCAGCATCCCGATCGTATGGGATATCATCCAGAACAAGCTCCACCCTTTGAGAGAGGCCTGCACAAAGTTGCTCAAGCAATTGGATAACGCTTGATTGTCGAAAAACCTGAACTTAACGAATAGACCGTATTTCCGGCTTTAAAAAATCTCCTGATCAAATCCAGGCGCTCCTCGTGAAGGAGTCCAACAAAAACCCCAAGGGTTTTGAATCGTCGAATCTCGGGAAGGCACTTGACGGACCCCGTTTGTTTTGTGGATACCAATGTTTTTGTCCGGTATTTGACCGGAGACGATGAAAAAAAGGCGGCGGCATTTGAAAAATTACTGGTTCAGGCAGCATCCGGAAAGATTGTATTGGCCACCTCAGAGATCGTTATCGCCGAACTTGTCTGGGTGCTGGAATCTTTCTATAAACTGAAACCTTCCGTTATTGCCGAGCTGATCCGGGCAATCCTGAATACAGAGGGCCTGAAAATTAAAGGTTCCGATTTGATCGAAAAGACGCTCGACCTCTATGAGTCTCAAAACATCGACTTCATCGATGCGCATATCATTGCGTATATGCGATCAAACCATATAGAGACACTCTATTCCTTTGACAAGACACATCTATCGAAAGTCGACGGTATTCACCGCATAGAATCATAGCGCTCTCGCCCCGTCCCCCTTTTTCCCCTTTGCACTTTCGACTCCTTTCGGCTCTTCAGTGAAACTCGATTCCACCATCGACGTTGATCGCCTGACCGGTGACGTTTTCGGCCGTTGCTAAGTACACGGAAAGTTGGCCCATGTCCTCGGGTGTTTGGGGACGGCCAAGAGGAATTCGTGTCTTGATAGCGCGCTGCCACGATTCCTCTTTCGACTCCCCTTGTTCCTTCCGCTTGTCCGCCAGGTATTCCCACATCTGCGTGCGTACGATTCCCGGGCAGATCGCGTTGACCCGAATATTGTCGGCGGCCAACTCCTTCGCAAGAGAATTCGTAAAACCGACGACTGCAAATTTCGAAGCACAGTAGTGTGCCATCCCCGGTTGCCCGGTCTTTCCTGCCACCGACGCTACATTGATGATGCACCCACCGCCTCCGGTTTTCATGACAGGGATTGCTGCCTGACACGAGAGGAAGATCCCTTTCACGTTGACGGCAAAAGTAAGATCCCAAGCATCCTCGGTCATCGCTTCAACGGTCGAGAAGCTCACGACGCCGGCATTGCAGACAAGGATATCAAGGCTGCCAAGTTGCCGGACGGTCTCCTCGACCATCCGCTGGACGTCATCTTTCCTGCTTACGTCTGCTTGGATTGCTATCGCACGCCGGCCAAGATTTGAAATTTCGGCAACAGTGGTTTGAACAGCCGTGAAGCCACCGACCGCTGTTGTACCATACTGCTGTGTGGGACTGGATATTTGCTCGACATCTGCAATGGCGATGTCGGCACCGGCCTCCGCGAGCGCAACAGCGATTCCCCGCCCAATCCCACGTGCACCGCCAGTAACCAGTGCAACCTTTGAACTAAGTTGTGCCATGTATACCTCCTGTTTCCTCAGATGTCCGAGCAATCTAAAAAAGCGTACCCAACTCATCCCCATAGCCCATTATAGATACAAAAACAAAGCATAAAAACATGGCCCAATATTGTCCCGATACCTGTCTTCGGTCTTTCGAGCCACGATAAGCCAAGTCGCGCAGAAGCTTAAAACTGTCATCGTTTCTGACTCGGGCAACGTCTTGAGTAAGGCTTACCCTGCAGGGATTAACTTGTAGCAAAGGCGGATTCGGAGACAATTTCAAGAATAACAGGGGGAAGGTAAATACGTTATTGAAATATTTGAGGTCCCCCTTGCACGCGTCCCCCTTGCATTATCCCTGTCTCATAACTCTTTTAAATCGTTGATACCAATGTATTGCAGAAATCGCCATCTTTTGCTATTTTTTCCATTATAATAATCGTTTATAAGACAGAATCCTTGGAGATTAGAAATATGAAAGATAAAGAATTGCTTGACCGAATCATTCTTAATCCGGAAGTTATGACCGGTAAACCCATCATTCGCGGAACACGCTTGACTGTGGAGTTCATTCTGAATCTGTTGGCACATGGAACCAAAGAAGATGAGATTCTTAAAGAATACAATGGCCTAACCATTTACGATATTCAAGCTTGCCTCCTTTTTGCGACCAGGTCACTCGAAAAGACTGATTTCATGCCTCTGACAACGGAAAGCGCCTGATGCGATTCCTGGTTGATGAATGCACAGGTCCTGCCAATGAAATTCTTTTTGATCGCTAACTTTGCAATAAAGTCCACAATCGACTACAGAATAAAGAGTTTGTGCTTCGCTCGGTGTAATGTAAAGACAAGATACCGGATGAGAGCGTTATCGGTTCGCAGGTTGGTAAATCGATGAAGATAGGTTTTTATTATGATAAACTGGTACAATCTTTTCGGGTTCAGCGCATAAAAAAATACTGCTTACTTTTTGACCAGCGCCCAGCATCCTGATGAATCGCATAAAATGAATGTATAACAGTCGACAACACCTACACAGTATTCAATCCGAACTCGACTTTAAAATCAGTAGCTTTGACAACCGGTCTCACAGCGTGATCTTGCTTTACCAAATCCACAATTCCATAGTGCGACATCGTTTTTAAGGTCCTCGACAGGTTGCTTCGCTTTCGACCGGATAGCAGCTCAAGTTCTTTTAATGATTTGGGTTCCCGTTCGTTGATGATTCTGAGAAGTTCCTGATTCTCGTTGCTCAGAACCTGTGCCATCGATTGAACGGATTCAAACCAAACCTTGGGTTCATCTCTCTTAGGCTTGTATTCTCCCTTTGCGATGGCGATGGTCCTTTTCTTATATTTCTCGCGAGATAAAATACCTATTTTTATTGTCTTGTGCGCCACGATATCACCTTCGATTTATTTTAAGATTTGATCAACAGCATCCCAAAAATCTTCAAGAAGCCGGCTCGCCGATTTGAATTCGTAGTTGTAAACTTTTTCGGTCTTATGTTTATGATCCCGAGTAACTTTGCGTGCGCCATATTTCATTTGTTGAGTTTTGTGCACGTGTGCATTGTCGAATCCCAAAATGCGGGTGTTGTTTCGGTCATGTAAAGTCAGAGAATACCGGATTCCGTGTGGTATTTGGTTTGTCGGTTCAACTTTTTTAGCTTCAAATTTTGACCAATAACCATTATCCATGGGGAAAATTTCACCGTCCAAATCCAGCAGTGTGTCAAGTGAACCATCTCTTTTAAAATGGTTTTTCATGGACATCGCGAACCCAAGTTATCATCTGATGATAAGTATGTCAAACCAAATATCAATCAAGGTCAACAAAGGACTAAACTTACAACGGTGTACCGGTGCGATGTGTTGATGATTGTTTCCGGGAATATCGATTTTCCCTCTGGATTACCTCAATGACCTCCGCTTTTGTCAGTATCATCGACATATGATCACTTCCAGTAAGATACTGAAAAGACGATAATAATATCTATTCTGTTTATATCGAATAATTAATGATTTAAGATCATACCCCATTTGTTCACAATTCATTTCTCATGGTGGCCCCCCGGTCATTCAACCCAGTCAAAGGTTCGCTCAACGGCCTTTTTCCAGCCCCCATAGCCCTTTTCGCGGAGCTCGGATACCTTGTTCGGATACCAGGTTTTATCGACCTCCCAGTGTTGTCTCAAGTCGTCCAAGCTCCTCCAATATCCAATCGCCAGCCCGGCCGCATAGGCGGCTCCCAGGGCGGTTGTTTCGGTTACACGCGGCCGGACCACCGCAACATTCAGGATATCTGATTGAAACTGCATCAGCAGGTCGTTTTTCACCATACCACCGTCAACCTTGAGAGCGCTCAATGCGACGCCGGTATCCAGAAACATCGCCTCAATAATATCCCGGGTCTGATAGGCGTTGGCCTCGAGCACGGCGCGTGCAATATGTCCTTTATGGGTAAAGCGGGTTAAGCCGACGATTATGCCACGGGCATCCGAGCGCCAGTATGGTGCAAACAGACCGGAAAAAGCCGGCACGATATAGATACCGCCGGTGTCTTGGACGGTTTTCGCCAAATCCTCGATCTCCGGTGCGCTGGAAATCATGCCAAGGTTGTCCCGCAGCCACTGGACCAGGGCGCCGGCAACCGCGATGGAGCCTTCCAGGCAGTAGATCGGCTGTTGGCCGCTGATTTGGTAGGCAACGCTTGTAATCAAGCCCTTTCGGGACAGCACCGGGGCCGTACCCGTGTTGAGCAAAAGAAAGCACCCCGTGCCGTAGGTATTCTTAGCCTCTCCCACGGAAAAACACGTCTGCCCCACCAGCGCGGCTTGCTGGTCCCCCAACGCTCCACATACCGGCACTTCAGCCCCCATCGGTCCGTCTGCTGCGGTCAGACCCCAGGTTTCCCGGTCGATGCAGGGGACGATTTTCGGCAAAATCTGCCGTGGAACGGCAAGTGCCTCTATGATTTCATCGTCCCACCCAAGTGTCTCTATATTCATCAACATGGTACGGCTGGCGTTGGTAACGTCGGTGACATGGGCGCCACCGTTAGGACCGCCGGTAAGCCACCATATGATCCAGGTCTCGATGGTACCGAACCGGGCATCTCCTTTATCGCAGGCCGTTTTGGCTTCGGGAACATTTTCCAGAATCCAGCGGATCTTGGGGCCGGAAAAGTAGGTGGCGATGGGCAGGCCGGTTTTTTCGCGAAATCGGTCCTGTCCGTATTCCCGCGCCAACTCCCTGCAAATTTCATCCGTGCGGGTGCATTGCCAGACAATCGCATTAAAATACGGCTTGCCGGTATTTTTGTCCCACATTACCACGGTTTCCCGCTGGTTTGTAATTCCGACGGCGGCTATTTCAGATCCCTTTATCCCCGCCCCTGCCAGTGCACCCCGGATGACCGTCTGTGCGTTTTCCCAGATCTCGGTCGGGTCATGCTCCACCCATCCGGGCCTGGGGAATATCTGCCGATGCTCCATTTGATGGGATCCCCGGATCTGCCCGCTGTGGTCGAATATGATGAATCGGGTGCTGGTCGTTCCCAGATCTAGCGCGCCGATATAACGGATCATGGTTTTCTCTCCGATCATCCCGAATGTCGCGAGGGGACCCCCTTGTCACCCCCGGAAGAGTTTGAAAGAGACGATAATTATCGCTATCGTTTTATATCGAATAATTAGTATTAAGATTTATCCTGTTAATTACCGCAGGACCTATTTAACCGGGACCTGTCCCGTTAAATTCCAAAGACATTATTTAACTGGGATGCGACCCTCTTCATTTCCTCAAGAATTTCAGGGGGCAAATCCGCTATTGAATTACTCAAGGTCGTCCCCTTGAACCGTCCCTTGAACCCCCTAATATGGATTTGAAACGATTTTGAAACAGATGCCCATATCGGCGATGGCGACGATTGAAGCTGACGGCATAACCGGTTAATAGCCTGCGCATGACTGTGGAAATGGGTACTTTGGGGGTTCGCAATAGCAGGTGAAAATGTTATGTGAAGCTCTATATTATGTGAAGTTGAACCCCCCTATTTTCTCACCTCGCCTTTATTTTCTTCACCTGTTTATTGATTTACTACACATAATTGGGGCGTTTTGGCAAGCGCATTCAACCATTGTAAGACATTGGG
>DUZK01000102.1 GCA_013349495.1 Deltaproteobacteria bacterium | reverse complement strand
TTTTTCGGTTCGATTTTGTCTTCATGAAAAGCGATAAGAAGCGGTTGCATTATCTTGTTTTTCTCTATCGGATACGGATGGGACTGGTATTCATCTCCGATAATGCGAAATCTTTTTTCGTTGTTTTTAAAGAAGAGTTTTCGGGTTCCGATCAATTTATTGCCGGTTTCCGACTTAAGGGTCTGATCAAACAGCGCCACATAAACGTCGCTATAACGATAGATGGCGATTTTGTCCAAATCGATTTGTGCCGGAGCATCGGAGGCGCCCTTGGCTTTCTTAATCCGCCCCCATTCTGGCCACCAGTCAATTTCCGGGAGATAATCTGAATGATAGTAACTCAGATACTGGTGATAGGAGCCGGTTTGTAATGCATTGTTCCAGGAAGATAAAAACTGCAACACGGATGCTTTGGTAGATTCCGATTCCTTAACCGAAGAATAGGACAGTGTGTCTACAACGATAATCGGCGTGCGATTGAGAGTGATGTATGATTCCAACGCGTCGATATCCGGGTTGGCCAAAACGATACAACCATTGGAATCACGGGGCTTAATCGGTTTGTTGGTGCCGTGCAGCCATATGGCGTTCCCGCTGCGTCCGGCCAGGCGATCCAAAACATTCGGATAATCCATGGGAAATGCCCGGGTGCCGTATATCGCGGTCAGATCTTGTTTCTCGAATTTCTTTGTGAAGAAATAAACGCCAATCGGGGATTTGCTGTCACCGGACCGTGATTTTGCTCCGGGTGTTTCTCCCGTGGATACGCGATAGTTTTTTATCTCCTTGAAACCGCCGTCATAAGAAAACAGATAGAGTGTTTGGGTACTTGTCTCTACAACGATGGCATGTTCGGAACCTTGCTCCGGTCCAAAGGAAACAAGAACATCCGGAATAGGCGATAACCGATTTTTGGCTGAAATGGATGAAAAGCCGCCGGTGGTCAAAATAAATAGCAGGATAAGGATAAGTCCTTGAAAATAAACTCTAATCGATCTCTTACGGGTCAATACCGCCTCCTCCGTACGCAAGATTGATGGCAGCCGCCGGGTGTCGGGTAATTTATTATAATAAAACTAAGTATTTGTCAAATACCGCGGAGATGATAAATCAACGCTTCCCTACGGAAATTCTGACTTCTTCGCCTTTTCCGATGTTTAACCGTTTTGAAGCATTTCCACAATTGACGGCAAATTCAAGAAACCCACGGCTGCCGAACACCGCAACCGGTTCGCCCGGCAAAACACTTTCATAGCTGTCGGAAATCTTGTTGATGGGTATATTTTCAATATGGATACCGGCATCAAACCGCCCTTTATCCGTCCTCAACGCCCTCAAATGGCTCTTTCGGAGATTGGTAATAATATTTCCGAACCGATCCACATGAACAACCTGCCCCATCAGCTCCCCGGTTTCGGAAACATACGGCTTCGAAAGGGACAACAGGGAGAGTGAGGAAACGCCCACGGATCTCCCGATGGATTTTAGACCGACTCCTTTGGAAAGGTGAGCGGAAACAGGAGCGAATATGTCGCGGCCATGGAAGGTGCGGCTGATGGGATGTAGAAAGTAGTCCTGATTATCCACCTGCACAGCGGCTTCGACTTCGCCGTCCTCCACAAGCAGAGTCAAGATGCCATTATCCGGTGCAATGAATATGTGACCGTTCTTTTTTAGTGCGATAATCCTGCGTTCGCCGCCCACTCCGGGATCCACGACAACGACATGGATCGTTTCCCTGGGAAAGTATGGGTATGCATAGAAAATGAAATGCGCTCCCTGGACAATGTCCTGGGGATCAACGGAATGGGTGACGTCCACCACGGTGGCAGAGGGATTGATGGAAAGGATCACCCCTTTCATCACCCCGACAAATTCATCCTGAACACCGAAATCCGTCAGCAACGTTATAATGGACATGAGTGGAGGTAAATGTTTTGTTTATTGTGGCGAATAATTTTAATATTGCGTTGCGATCCCCTTATTGAAATGATGCTGGATGCTGGTTTCTGGATACTGAATATTAAAGGGTTGCTATCCTTATTTTATCCAGCATCAAGTATCCAGTATCCAGTATCTTGTCGCTTATAGCGTAAATGTTAGTTTTAAGACCTTTTCATCTTTGTTTCCAGGCAGTCCGGGTTAGGCAAATATATTGCCCTGGAATCGATATCCCAGGTGTTTAAATCCTGCTTCCGAGACTTTTCGCCCGGAAGAGGTTCGCACAATGTATCCTATTTTTAACAGATACGGTTCAATTACATCCACCAGGGTGTCGGTCTCTTCCTGAAGGGTTGCGGCAATGGCTTCAATGCCGACGGGCCCCCCTTTATAAAAATCGATAATGGTCTTAATATATTGTCGATCCAAGTTGGTCAGTCCGATCTCATCCACACCCTCTAAGGTCAGCGCCGAATGGACTGTTTCTTGAGTGATTCTGCCGTCCGCTTTTACCTGCGCGTAATCCCGTACCCGTTTAAGCAGTCGATTTACAATACGGGGAGTCCCTCTGGATCGTTTGGACAGTTCCTGTGCGCCTGAATCATCGATCTCCACATCCAGAAGCAGGGCCGATCGAATGACGATCTCAACCAGATGTTCTTCGGAATAGAAATCAAGGTTTCTAAAAATACCGAATCGATCTCTAAGCGGTGCGGAAAGCAGCCCGACCCGCGTGGTGGCTCCCACCATCACAAACCGGTTTAATCGATACCGGTGCGTCCTTGCATGTATCCCTTTATCGAACACAAAATCGACGGCATAATCTTCCATCGCCGGATACAGAAACTCTTCAACCGATTTGGGGATTCGGTGAATTTCATCCACAAACAGAACATCTCCCTCTTCCAGGTGCGTCAAAATACCGATTAAATCACCGCCCTTTTCAAGGGCGGGCCCTGATGTGATAATGATTCCACGTCCCATTTCATTTGCGATGATATGGGCCAGCGTGGTTTTCCCAAGCCCCGGAGGTCCGTGAAAAAGAACATGATCGATCGGCTCGTTCCGCAATCTCCCCGCTTCGATGGCGATTTTCAACGTCTCCACCACATCGGATTGACCAATATATTCGGACAGTTGTGTCGGGCGCAGCGATAGGATATTAGATTCCTGATCACCCGGAAGGCATACGCCGGATACAATGCCGTGCTCATGATCCCATTGCTTTTCCGTCATTCGGTTACACCACTCCGATAGATCTCATCAAACAATTCTTCAGCCGAAATCACAGGGCCCCTTCTTTTCACGGCCTCTGAAATCATTCTTCTGGCATCAGCAGTCTTGTGACCCAACCGGGATACCAAAACCTCCATCACCTGCTTGATAACATCTTCTGAATACCCTACCGGAAACGATTCTGCAGCATCCGGCAAAGCAAACTTCTCCATACGTCCTTGCAGCGTTGCGATGATCTTTTTTGCGGTCCTAGATCCGATTCCCTTCAGGGATGTAAGTTTGGCCGCATCCTTTGATTCAATGGCATTGGCGATTTCAGAAATGGAGATATTCAAAGCCTTAACCGCCTTCAGCGGGCCGATGTCTTCAACGGATATGAAGAGTTGAAAAAAGTCTTTTTCTTCTTCCGTGTTGAACCCGATCAAAACCGGTTTGGGCTGACGCTCGGTCTGCTGAAAATAAATATATAATGCAATTTCATCGCCGATGTTCTCCCCGCGAATACTTTCCATAACCATGGCGGGCAATAGGATCTCATACCCCACTTGATTGGCGAGCAGTAATATTCGATCCTCTTCTTTTTTGATCAATTTACCTTCTATGTAGCCGATCATGGATTAATTCCGATTCATATCCGGGGCCGAACCCCCCGCTTTCCGTATTGCCTGATTATAACGAAACAATCCGATCATGGCCAGTGCCAGCGCATCTGAAGCATGATAGGGCCGGATCGGCTTTGCGATATTCAAATGGTGGCGCACGGATTTTTCAAGCTGTGCTTTCGACGCATTTCCGTTGCCGGTAAGGACCTGTTTGGCCAGCCGCACCGGCATCTCGATTATGGGCACATTAGAGCGACAACCGACCAGCAGCACAACACCGGTTACTTTACCGAGGGTAATCCCGGATGTTGGATACTTTTCCAAAGAGAATACATCTTCCACCACCATCAAATCGGGTCTTTCAACTTCCAAGATATCTATCAGCTGGGTAAAAATACGGTCAAGGCGCATTGCTAAAGATAGGTCTTGTGCGGTTCGAATGCTGCTAAAAGAATACGATGTAACCGTTGTTCCAATCCCCCCGATAATCCCGATTCCCGTTGCCGCTAGACCCGGATCGATTCCGATGATTTTCAGTCGATTCTCTTTATGGTGGGCTTGTACCAAAACCTTGTCTCTCTGAAAAAAGAAAAGCGTCGCTCCCGAAGGCAGCGGCGCTTTTAAAATGGAGTTGACCCCCTAATTGATTTCCTTAAGTTTTTGATCAGCAATTTTAGCTTCGTTTGATTTGGGATACTTGCTCACCAGTTCTCTTAATATCAACCGAGAATTGGCTTTGTCCCCCAGGTTGAAGAATGCCAGGCCCTGCTTCAGGAGGGATGCTTGAACTTTGTTTCCCTTTGGATAATTTTCGATTACTTTCTGATATTCTAAAATAGCCTTTTCGTACCACTTTTCACGGTAATGGGTCTCTCCGATCCAGAACTGGGCATTGTCTGCATTTCCTGATTTTGGGTACTTGTGCAAAAAGCTCTGAAATTCCTGGCGGGCGCTATCAAAATCCCCTTTATCAAATGATGTTTTGGCCGATTGGTACACATCTGTTTCAGTCGGCTCTTTCTCAACGGGCGGTTCCGGTTTTGAAGCCGGTTCGGGCTTTGAAACCGTCTGCTTTGAAGCTTCAAGATTCAAGTATTGCTCGATTCGGGAAAGCCTGTCTCTATTCTCAAACGTGACTTCTTCAACCCGATTCATCCGGCTGCCTTGCTGGGTTTCCGTTTCCTTGGCAGTCTCCAGCTGCTGTTTTAATGCATGCTCTTTTTCTTCAAATCCACCCCTGAGATGTCGTATCTCTTCCCGAATCTGGTTTAGGTTCTCATGAAACCCTGCCATCCGCCCCATGAGGGTTTGATCCTTTTCATCCTCAGCTTTGGTAATGGTTTCCCTCATGGATTCCAACCGGGATTCAATGCGTGCCATCCCCTCTTCGGTTTTTGACTGCTGATTATCCATGCGCTCTTCCAGCACCACCAGCCTTTCTTCGAGGGTAACGCATCCGAAAAGCAGAAATCCGGGAATAAGAATTGCGCGTACGAAGGTTTTCATGGGACCTGCTTCCGTGGTTAAGATGGAGATATCGTCCAATGATAATACGTTGAGCAAGCAGCAGTCCCGACGAATAAAAGCCCGGGCTGCCGCTTGCATCAAATATCTGCGTTCAAACGAGCTGTAACAGGACTACCAGACAACAAACTGCGCCCGACGATTTTTTGCCCAAGCGGCTTCGTTTTTCCCCTTGTCAATCGGTCTTTCTTCACCATGTGAAATGGTGGTGAGCCGAGATTCGTCAATTCCCAAATTAAGGAGAAATTCTTTTGCACTGTTGGCTCGTCGATCTCCCAGAGCAAGGTTGTACTCGTTGGTTCCCCGCTCGTCACAGTGACCTTCAATACGCGCCTTGATATTCGGGTTCGCTTTCATGAACTCCGCTTTCATTTTCAGCACACTCTGAGCCTCGGGCTTGAGATTGTATTTGTCGAAATCAAAGTAGATGTGCTCTTGTTCAAATCGAACCCTTTTCCCTTGCTCCGTTTTTTTCTTTGCCTCTGCATCGGCTTTTGCCAGCCGCTCTTGATCGAGCCGCTGTTCTTCCAGCGCCTTCTGGCGGGCCAGTTCCGCTTTCTGCTTTTCCAACTCAGCTTTCTTGGCCGCTTCATCTGTTGCCGCCGGCGCTTTGGCCGCTGGTTCAGACTTAACGGTTTTTTTAGCACATGAAGTGGTAAAAAGCAGTCCCGGGATGATAAACAAAAGGGCCAAAGCTATCCAATACTTTTTCCGCATTTTTTCCTCCTTTTAGATACTTGTATCGCTTAATTGTTTGTAACTCTTCCAGACCATTCAGGATTTGTCTGCTCGCCAGGAAGAGCAAGCAAACGCCGTTGATCCGTTCCAAATGCCGTCATTACATATATTCTAGAAGGTCCTTCACGGGTGGAACTAAAAGCGATCATACTTCCATCCGGCGACCATGAAGGCGATTCATCATCACCCTGGTTATCGGTCAATTGTAGCAAACCCGTTCCATCGGTTTTTATGACATAGATATCAAAATTTCCGTTATTCGAAGCGGAATATGCGATTTTATCTCCTTTGGGCGACCAGGCCGGAGACGTATTGTAATTACCATAAAATGTGAGCCTTTCCACATATCCAGAATCTATATCCATGATGTAGATCTGGGGTGAGCCGGCCCGATCGGAAACAAATGCAATTTTCTTGCCATCCGGTGACCAGGTCGGCTGGGTATCAATGCCGTAACTTTTAGTCAATCTTTTAATAATTTTCCCGGTTCCAGTCAATAGGTAAATTTCCGGATCTCCCTCATAAGACAATGTAGCTGCCAGAGCAAACTTTCCCGGAACCCATGCCGGCGTGGTGTTTATCCCTTTTTTGGCAACCACCGTACCCCGCTTATCCTTCACATGTCGGATGTAGAGGTCAGGTCCGCCCTTAATGTATGACGTATAGGCAATCCATTGGCCGTCGTAGGACCATGCCGGAGAAAGGTTGATATTTTTGTTATTCGTAAACGCTTTCGGACTGTACCCATCGAAGTCGCAGGTAAAGATCTCTTTTTTCCCATCCGATTTGGATTCAAAGGCCAGCTTACTGTCGAATACCCCCCGATTTCCGGTTAAAAAGAATATGACATCGCTGCAAAACCGATGAATCATTTTCCGTTGGTCCTCGACCCACCCCTTGTAACGCTTTCCGACAATCATTCTCTCCTTGAAAGTATCATAAAGCCGAAGTTCCATTTCAACAATATCGGCCTGGATAGAAACGCTTCCGGTGGTCAGGAGTTCGGCACCGATGGCGGTCCAGTTTTTAAAATTGATCCCTGAGGCGGTCCATTGGGAATTCTCATCGATGAGAAATGCATCTCGATCCAACATCTTAAAATATCCCGTAAATTCGAGAGATCCCGAAAGCAGCTCTGTGGAGGCCCGGGCAAACTCTTTTTCCGCTTGATTTCCGCTGCCTGTACCGAGTTGCGGTATCGCAATGGGTATTTTTTTTAAAAACGGATTACTGATATCGATATAGTCATATTGGGCCTGAACCTGTGTTGATGTTAACAGACATATTATGAGTACTGTAAATAAGATACAATAACTCAGATGTTTTCCATTTCTTGTCATTGCGAAGTCCTGTCCTATCAGCCTCTCCCTTTTCTCAAACCGGACGGGGTGAAAACCAGCCCCACATTGTAAAACGGCAGGCGATACTCCTTGGGCAGCGGTGGGAGCGGGTTCGATTTCCTCACCGCCTTAAAAGCTGATTCATCAAAATAGCTGTTTCCGGATTTTTTCTCAAACCAAATGTCGCGAATCTCACCATTGGGTAGAATTTTGATCACCAATACGGCTTCAAGATCGGAGCGGTCACCGGCAAACTGTTCCGGAAAAGCCCATTTCTTTTCAATATGATAAGCAATTTCAAGCTTGTAAAGATCGATTTTCTCTAAAACTTGGCGGCCCATTGCCCCCGGTTGACCGGGAATGCCGGAACCGTCACCCTGAATTCCTATTCCCCCTCCGCCGGCAGTCTCCTTTTCATCATCGCTGTCGGCCTTTTTCTTAACCTGATCGATGGCTTCTGTTTTTTTCACTTCACTCCGAAGCCGATCGATGGCTTCCGTGACCGTGTTGGGACGTGAGACTTCGGTTTTCTTTTCAATCCGTTTTATGGCCCTTTTAATCACCTGGGCTGATTGAAACGTTTTTTTCTTCAGGGATGTTTTGTTCTTGACGGTTTTCTTTTTCGGTGCCACCGAAATGGTTTCCGGAGGTAAAGATTCCGCCGGATTTAAGGGAACCGGTGTTACCGCTTTCACGGGCGTTTTGGGAATGGTTACCTCTGCTTTTGGAAGTTCAGGTTTTAAAACCTGAACCGGCTCGGGCTGATCAGGCTTCACCACTGCCGGCCGGGGAGGTTCCTTGGGTTTTTCCGGTTTTGGAGCCACCACCCGTGGCCCCGGGCGGGCAGCCAAATCGGTCCCCGGAAGAGACACCATCCGCACATTGATGACCGACGGCGTGTACCGTTTTGCAGGCAGCTGAGTGGGGATGAATATCAGGATGAGAAAAAAAACGAGATGTCCCGTTGCGGAAACGGCAAACATCCACGCCACCGATCGTGTGCCGTTGTCCGTTCTCTGAAATAAACTGGCCGGATTAATGAAACGATCAATCATCAACTTGCTGTTCGTCGCTTTCTATTCTCGGTTTCAGAATCCATCGGCACGGTCACCATGCCGAGCTTCTCGACTCCGGCTGCCTTGATTTCGGATATCACCTGGACAACGATTCCATATGCGATATCTTTATCCGCCCGAAAGTAAACTTCTCGATCCGCCCTGCCCTCCAGCACTTTTACAAGCTTTTCCTGTAAGAATCCTAGGGACACCTCATAATCATTGATAAAGATCGCATTATTTTTGTCGACGGTAATGATTAGCGGTTCAGTTTCAGATTCAAGCGGTTTGGAGGTTGCCTCCGGCAGGGCGACATCAACCCCCTGGACCATCATGGGAGCAGTGACCATAAATATGATTAACAGCACCAGCATCACATCCACGAAGGGGGTGACGTTAATATCGGACATAAGTCGATCACTATTGGTTTCCATGGCCATGATCAGTTTCCTTCCACCCGCATCAAATCCCTTTCAATAATATTCAGAAAGTCCGCCGAAAAACTATTCAGTTCTGATTCAATAATTCTAACCTTCTGCATGAAATAATTAAAGGCAATAACCGCCGGAATCGCAACCGCCAGTCCGGCAGCAGTTGCAATGAGCGCCTCGGATATTCCGGGAGCCACAACGGCCAGATTGGCAGATCCTTTGAGTCCGATGCCATGAAAGGAATCCATGATACCCCAGACAGTCCCGAACAAACCGATAAAAGGCGCGGTGTTTCCGGTGGTGGCAAGAAACGGGACCAATTCGGTCATCCGGGTCGTCTCCGTATTAATGGCCCGTCGTAATGCACGTTTCACATTGTCCGTTCCGGAAAACTGTCCGTTCAGACCACTCGAATCGCCCTCAGAGTGCGTAGAAGAGACAGTCGAAATGGGAATCCCGGATTGACCTAATTTCCGGAGTTCCACATATCCGATTCGAAACACTCGGGCAATGGGGCTGCCGTTGAGCTGTTTCGCCTTTGCGAATGCGGCAGACAAATCACGGCTCCGCCAAAAAAACTCCGTAAACATACCGGATTCTTTGATGGCCCGTCGAATATATCGAAACTTGATAATAATGATTGCCCAGGAAGAGATGGAAAAAGTCAGCAACAGCAACAGCACAAACTGAACCATCAGGCTGGCGTTTATGATCATGCTAAAAATGTCTAATTCAACAGAACCCATTTAAGACTCCGGTACTCGTATTATGGACAGTACAAAAAATTGACACCCCATTTCGATTCAATTGCTCTTAAATTCTTTAAATTATACGAGATTATCACCTCTGTCAAGAATATTGGTGGGGCCCCGCAAAGGACTCATGTTATCGTATCATTTTACGGTTGCTTTTTTAATGCCGCGGACATAATAAAAAACTTTTAAGGAAACGCGGATTCTTGTTATCTTCGGGACCTTTTGATAAAAATACCGAATTGAACTTAGGGGCTTCGCCCCAATTGGAATACTGGAATATTGGAAAGCTGGAATGATGGGTTTAAATGAATGCTATCGATTTTATAAAAAAGATCGTTTCCGCTTTTACACCCAATATTCCACTATTCCATGTTGCACTGCAATGTTTAGCGTCAGTTAAAAACATAATATCATATGGTTGTAGAATTTCCGAGACGTAAATTAGACAAGGGAGGACGCTTATGGTTTGGTTAAAGGAGGCTATCAGCACATCCATCGGAAAAAAAATGACGATGGCCGTCACAGGATTGAGTTTCTGTGGGTTTCTCACGGTCCACCTCCTTGGAAATTTGACGATATATGGCGGAGGTGACGCGTTCAACACCTATGCAGAAAAGCTTCATGCATTGGGCGGTATTCTGACCATCGCTGAGCTTGGCATGCTGTTTTTTGCCATCGTGCACATGACAACCGGTCTGTTGCTGTTTTATCAGAACTGGAAAGCCCGCCCCGTTTCATATGCCGTTAAAAAAAATGCCGGAGGACAAAATATCGGTTCCGCCACCATGCCTTACACCGGTATTCTGGTTCTTGTTTTTGTGGTCGTGCATCTGTTGAATTTCAGTTTTGCGGATAAAACCGGAACCACCATTTTCAATATCGTGTCCCTGGCATTCTCAAATCCATTGTATGTGATTGCTTACATCCTCGGCATGATCATTGTGGCGGTGCATATCCGTCACGGATTTTGGAGTGCGTTTCAGACCATCGGGGCAAACCATCCAAAATACATGCCCTTTATTCGAGGGTTCAGTGTTTTGTTCGGTGTTATTATCGGGATCGGCTTCGGTTCCCTTCCTATCTACATATCGCTTATTTCCTAGAAAGGAATTTCTATGCTGCTAAATGGAAATGTACCCATCGGCCCTGTAGCAGAAAAATGGGACCGTCATCAGTTTGAACTAAAACTGGTCAATCCGGCCAACAAACGCAAGTTTAGCATCATTGTCGTCGGAACCGGTTTGGCCGGCGGATCGGCTTCGGCATCATTGGCGGAGCTCGGGTATAACGTAAAAACATTCTGCATTCAAGATAGCCCCAGACGGGCCCATAGCATAGCGGCTCAGGGCGGCATCAACGCCGCAAAGAACTATCAAAATGACGGCGACAGTATATGGCGGCTGTTTTATGACACCGTCAAAGGAGGCGATTTCAGATCCAGAGAAGCCAATGTCTATCGGCTGGCACAGTTAAGCACCAACATTATTGATCAGTGTGCCGCTCAAGGCGTTCCATTCGCCAGGGAATATGGCGGCGTGCTTGCCAACCGCTCTTTTGGCGGCGCCCAGGTATCGCGCACCTTTTATGCAAGGGGACAAACCGGTCAGCAACTCCTGTTGGGTGCGTACAGCGCATTGATGAGACAGGTGGCAGCCGGTAGGGTCTCATTGTATCCTCGTCGGGAGATGTTGGATCTTGTCGTTGTCAATGGAAAAGCGCGTGGGATCGTCGTCAGAAATATAGTCACCGGAGAGACGGAAACCTATTCCGCCGATGCGGTGGTCTTGGCAACCGGTGGATACGGCAATGCCTTCTACCTGTCCACCAATGCCATGGCCTCCAATGTGACAGCCGCATTTAGAGCTTACAAAAGGGGAGCCTATTTTGCCAACCCCTGTTTTACACAAATTCATCCCACCTGCATCCCGGTTCACGGGACATATCAATCCAAGCTGACGTTGATGAGTGAAAGCTTAAGAAACGACGGTCGGGTTTGGGTACCGAAAGACCCGGGCGACCGGCGCTCTCCGGATCAGATTCCGGAGTCGGAAAGGGATTATTATCTTGAACAAAAATATCCCAGTTTCGGCAATCTGGTGCCCCGGGATGTGGCTTCCCGAAACGCCAAAGAACAGTGCGATATGGGCAAAGGGGTCGGAGAGACAGGACTAGCCGTCTATTTGGATTTAAGGGATGCCATCAAACGGGACGGTGAGTATATCATATCTCAAAAATACGGGAACCTGTTCCAAATGTATGAAAAGATTACCGGCGAAAACCCCTATCATACCCCCATGCAAATCTATCCGGCAGTCCACTACACCATGGGGGGATTGTGGGTCGATTATAATTTAATGAGCAATTTGCCGGGATTGTTTGTCATGGGGGAGGCCAATTTCTCCGATCATGGCGCCAATCGTTTGGGCGCCTCCGCATTGATGCAGGGCCTTGCAGACGGTTACTTTATTATCCCCTACACCATCGGCGGCTATCTGGCCGGAACCGAATTGGAGGCGGTTACCACGGACCATACCGCCTTCAAGGACGCAATCCTTGCCGTTATGTCCCAAATTGAAAAACTGCTCTCCGTTAATGGAAAACGGACAGTGGATGATTTCCACAGGGAACTGGGAAATATTCTCTGGGAATACTGCGGCATGAGTCGAAATGAAGCCGGTCTGAAAAAGGCAAAAAGCGCTATTCATGAATTACGACAGGAGTTCTGGGAAAATGTCGTGGTGCCCGGCTCGCCAAAAGATTTTAACCAGAGTCTGGAACGGGCCGGACGTGTTGCGGATTTTCTCGAGTTTGGAGAACTGATGATCATGGATGCACTGGATCGAAAAGAATCTTGCGGCGGCCATTTCAACGAAGCGTACCAAACAGAGGATAGTGAAGCCAAACGGGACGACGAAAATTTCAGCCACGTATCCGCCTGGGAATACAAGGGGGAAGAGCAGGAACCGGGATTTCACAAAGAACCCCTTGAGTTTGAAAATGTTGAATTAGCGCAAAGGAGTTACAAGTGAGCAAAACACTGAACCTAACCCTTAAGATTTGGCGCCAGAAAGGACCGGAAGATCGAGGACGTCTTGAAACTTACCGCGCCGAAAACATCTCGACCGAAATGTCCTTTTTGGAAATGTTGGATATCATCAATGAACAGTTGACCCTTGAGGGAAAGGAACCCGTCGCTTTCGATCATGATTGTCGGGAGGGAATCTGCGGTACCTGCGGGACAATGGTCAATGGATACGCACACGGCCCTGAAAAAGGAACGACCCTGTGCCAGCTTCACATGCGACATTTTGATGACGGAGATACCATTGTCATCGAACCGTGGAGATCGAGAGCCTTTAAGGTGATAAAAGACCTGGTGGTGGATCGGAGCGCCTTCGATCAAATTATTCAGCAAGGCGGCTATATCTCCGTTCACACCGGCTCGGCACCGGATGGAAACGCAATCCCCGTTCCCAAAGAGATGGCGGACATGGCCATGGATGCGGCAGCCTGCATCGGATGCGGCGCCTGCGTAGCGGCATGTCCCAATGGATCAGCCATGCTTTTTGTGGGGGCTAAAATTTCGCAGTTTGCCCTGCTTCCGCAGGGAAGACCCGAAGCAGCCCGACGCGCCATCAAAATGGTACGCAAAATGGACCAGTTGGGGTTCGGCAACTGTTCAAATGCCGCCGAATGCGAGGCTCAGTGTCCCAAGGAAATATCCATCACCAACATCGCGCGCATGAACCGTGAATTTATGAAGGCCGAATTGGCATCAAACGTGAAGTAGACTCTGAACTTAGTTCGCTTCGCTCACAATCGGAATACTGGAATATTGGAACGCTGGAATGGTGGGTTTAAATGAATTCTATCGATTTTATAAAAAAGATCTTTTCCGCTTTTATACCCAATATTCCATTATTCCATTATTCCATCATTCCACTATTCCATGTTGCACTGCAAT
>DUZK01000101.1 GCA_013349495.1 Deltaproteobacteria bacterium | reverse complement strand
TGGTTCTTCCGGACACCAAGCGAACCCGGGCCATGGAATTGGCCGAACGGTTGAAACAAGTGGTTTGCGCAATGCGGGTTAAAACACCGGAAGGAGATACCGTCAAGATCACCGCAAGTTTCGGAGTCGCCTCATTAAGGAAGGACGATGATCGGGAGGGCCTGATCAAGAAAGCCGATGACATGCTCTATAAAGCAAAGGCTGCCGGCAGGAACAGAGTGATGCCTCAGATCAAGCTGCTCGATTCCATAACAGAGTATCGTTCACAGGATGAATAGCGGCAGCCCTTGATATGCCAACATCCCGCCCTGAAGCCGGTGCGACAGAGGGCGGGTCAATGATTACCCGGAGCCTTGGGATACAAAGAAAATGATTAGACTTTCAACCAGTTCAGCCATAAACCGAAGATCCAGAGTCTCCATGGTGTCCGATGACAAATGATAATGCGGGTTCCGAAAAAAGGCCGAATCCGTAATCATAACCGCCCGATAGCCCTGATCCCAAAATGAAGCATGGTCGCTGAGCCTGACCGAAGGAAGAATCCATCCGTTAAACGGCACGGTGAGCTTCACCACGGGAAGATCGGTATTTTTTTGAAATGCCGTAGTAATTGAACGGGTAAATGCCCGGGAGCCGATATTCCCGACCACTCCGATAAAGTTGCCTTTCTCCGGATATCCAAAATACATCAATGGAAACGGATAGTCCTGGCAGCCCGGAGTGTTGCATGTGAATCCAACCATTTCCAGGCAGATCATTCCATCCAGGCGCTCTTTTTCCTTTTTCGCCTGCTTTGCATAAACACGACTTCCCATGTATCGGGTTCCATAAACCGGTGGCTCTTCCAGAGCAAAGGAAACGAATTTAACCGTAAGGTTAAGGTCTTTTTTTTGTCCTAATTTTGAAAGCTGTCGCGCGGTTTCAAGTTGAACGGCAACAGCGCTGGCATTGTCATCGGCTCCGACCGTCCCCTGGACCGAATCGTAGTGAGCGCCAAGTAAAAACCGTTTGCCTGGGGTCTTGCCAAAAGAGATTTCTGCAATGACATTGGCAACCGTCCCCTTTCCATAGGGATACGGCTCGGATCTGACCGACAGGCCGACATCTCGATAAATCGACTCGATATAATGCTGAGCTTTTAGGATGTTCTCCGGATAATAGACACTCCTCTCCCCTATGGATCGGGTCAGTTTCTCAAGGTGGGCATAAATTCCGTCTTTTATTTCAGGTATCTCAAGCATCGGATATTCAGTATCTCCGGCAGTCACCGGATGAGAGAAACAGCAGATCAGCATCAGGGTGCTGAACAGAAAAATGGAAACCGTTTTAAACCGAAACATCGTCATGACACGGAAAAAACTATCAGCGCCGGACACCCCCATTTGTTCCTCAGGAAAAAAGCGGCAAACCATCGGTGTCCACATCGAAAACCTCAAACTGCCCGATGCCTTGATCGGTCACATACAGTTTTTTCGAACCGGGAGGCCCGAATGCCACATTGGTGGGACCGGGTCCGACAGTCGGTATGCGCTGAACCAGATGTCCTTCCGGATTAAGCACCGTAATATCTCCCTGCCATACGACGGCAGCATAGAGGTTTCCGTTTTTTCCAAAAGCGATGCCATCGGGTCCCCGAAAGGCCCCTTCCTTTTCCGGATCCAGGACATTTGCAAAATCTTCCCGCTTTCCGATCTTTCCATCCTGCCAGGGATAGCGGTAGATCATGCCGGTCAATGTTTCGGTGACATACAGCTGTTTGTCCAGACCGAATGCAATTCCATTGGCAAACAGAATATTGCCGTCCAGTTTTTTAATGGTGCGGCTTTCCGGATCGATTCGAAATACTTTTCCATCCGGCGCGGTGGCCTTTTTTTTCTCCGGTGTAAATGTAATCCACTCCGCACAGGAATAGCCGGAATCGGTCATATAAATAGCGCCGTCCGGACCGAAACAGAGATCGTTGGGAAAGAGAAACGGTTTCCCCTCGCATTCGGTAAGTACGACATCGACCTTGCCGTCCAGGCTCACCTTTAGCAATGAGGGTGGATTCATGGATTCCACCACCCACAGCATCCCGTTTTTATCGATGGTTATGCCGTTGGGACGGCCGGTTTTGGCAATAACGCGTTTCTGCTTTCCGTCCGCGCTGATATGCGTCAAACACCCGCGGTCCAGATGCATTTCCGCAACCACCCAGCTCCCGTCCGGCACAAGCACCGGTCCTTCCGGATTTCCCAAATCATCTGCAAAAATCATGCGTTTCATCTCCTTTCAGAAAGATATTCACCATGTCGTACGGAAACTCCCGACAAGCCGGACTCAAACCGTCCCGCCGATTATTACCACACCGATTTAATCCCGTATTCCCTAAAAGCCTTATCTTTTGTCAGAATGACCATTTTTTCTTTGATCGCTTCTGCAATGAGGATGCGATCAAAAGGATCACGATGGATAAGGGGAAGCATCAACGCGGAAATGGCCGCTTGGAACCCGATGGGGAGGGCGAGCACAGTCAGTTTTTGCATGGCTTCAGGAATGAATCTTCGGGGATCATCCGGAAGTTCAATTCTTTTGAGTTGCCAGAGCAGGGCGATTTCCCAACCGCTTGCCGCACTTAAATAGAGCGAGTTGCCTATCTCGCCGGCAATCTTTGAGACCTTTTTTGACAAACAGGAGGGATCGGCCGCCATCCAGAGAAACGTGTGGGTGTCAAGGAGATATCGCATGGTCATCTGCCAGGCCAAAAATCGTCCAGAATTTCTTCGGGAATCGGTTCTAAAAGGTCTCCATGAAATTTAACCTTCCCCTCATAGGCACCCAGAGGCCTTGTGCCGCTTCGGGCCTCGACAGGGACCAGTTTCACCAGCGGCCTACCGGCCTTTGTAATAATCACCTCTTCGCCGCTCAATACAGCCGGGATAAGCTTGGACAGTTTTGTTTTCGCCTCATGTATTCCGACTTCCATTTTCTTTCCATCCTCATTAGTTTAGTTATAAACTAAACTAACTTCCTCGGCGTGTCAACACTTCACATTTTATCTTGATTTATTATTTTCTGTACAATATATTTGTACAAAATTTGTGAGAAAGATAATGGAAACCATCGGTGTTAGTAAATTAAGGGAAAATCTGCTAGCGTATAATAATGAAGCTCAACAGGGTGAAGCAATTATCATCACATCCCACGGAAATGAAATCGCCATGCTGGTACCGGTAAAGAAGGAAACGGAGGCTTCAAGAAACGCTTTGAAGGAACTTCGCAAAACAGCACAGGTGGGTGACGTTGTATCACCGATAGAAGAGGAATGGGAAGCAGTTGGATGATCGTTGCCGATACACATGTCATTATCTGGGAGGCGTTAAAGCCAGAACTCCTTTCCCTCGGAGCGACAAAAGCATTTCATAAAGCCAATCAGCAGGAAGGTATTATTTTTTGCGAGATTTCGCTCTGGGAAATCGCGATGTTGATGAATAAAGGTCGGCTGTCTGTCGATGTCGGTTATCGGGAATTTATAAGGCTGGTTTCAAATTCCAATCGATCTGTTTTCAGGGGTATCACCTCTGAGATCGCCGAGCTTTCCACCCAATTGCTTTCAGATACCAACAAAGATCCTGCAGACAGCATCATCAGCGCTACTGCTGTTATTGAAAATGCCAAACTCGTCACTTCGGACAAAGCTTTAAGGCGATCAAAAAAAATCTCCACCATTTGGTAGTTTGAAATAATAATAGGAATTCGCTTTTATCGAAAGGGCTCATTGAGAAAACCCCATTGTGTTTACGACATGGGCACACCGCAAGATATGCGCAGACCGAAAAGCCTTGGATAATGTCAATTCCACTAACCGATCAAAATCCGGCTGTCAATAATAATTGAAGTTTAACTTATTGATATTTTAAGATTTTGACGTATCGGTCGATCAAGTCCCGAGTCAAGTCTCATTCTCTGCTCATCACCCGATAAATCATCAGAGCCCGCTCGGCCACCTCTTGGGCCGCCACTTTCAGACCGGGTACGCCCCCGGAGAGATAGGCCGCTTTTTGAGCCTGCTCGGCTGCTTCTTCCGGGTCCATCAAGCCCATGGCCGTCGCCACGGCAGCCGGCACGGTTCCGTTGATGGTGGTGTGAGCGGCAAGAGCCGCCTCCATGACGGGCAGGGCTCCGATTAAAAGCTGATCTTTTATGTCAGCGCCTTCATCCGGATTCAGGGTCGCCCGAGGCACGACTTTGTTCGGCAATCCTTCAAAAAAATATTCCTCACCATCCAGGACCACCCGGACGTCCACATCCATGTCAAGGACCCAAAACCGGGCCCATGCCTCTTTCTTGCGGCCCCAGGGGGCGATCTTGGTCATTTCAACCTTGACATCGCGTCCAAGCTGGGCGGACAGGAGCCGGGATACCCCATCCTCAATGGTTCGCTGCCGATCCTCCTCCAGATTTCGGACAACCCTCTCCAGACTGTTTCCGGCTGACAATTCATTAAACGCTTTGACGGCCCGGCAATGCAATCCTTTTATTCGATAAGGATCGGTGGCCTTGATCAGAAGTCGGCTGGTGGGACCCCGTCGAACCTCCTCGGCTTTGCGAGCTACGGTGTTGAGAGCGATGAGTCCCATCTCCGGATCGACCCGCCCCTCTTTGATGATGGATACAATGGCTGCACCCACCCGGTTTTCATCGTTTTCCCATTCGATCAACCCTTTCATAGCCAGCACGATCTCGGCTGCGATATGACCCAGCGGCGGGGTGGTCGACCTGAACCCTAAAGCCGGCTCGGCAAAACAGCTCAGCATATCTTTAAAGCAGAGCATGCCCGGAATGGTTACCCCGCCCGCGTCTTTCAGGATCAGCCCCAGATCGCCCACCAGGGCGGCCGTATCAAATTTCTGATTCGTAACCATAAGCGTCATGGTTTTAGGCAAATTGGCCGTTTTAGCTGCTGCCTGGCCGACGGCCCGCGCGGTGTTGTTCGGTCCATCCCCTTCAGGCGTGACATATGCATCGGGGTGAACGATCTCCAGGGTAGCGGCCGCTCCGAATACTGCAGCAATAAAAGGATCGGGTCGCATAGCGGCGCCGGCCATCGCCGACAGCATGGCCTCGGTCCCGATTCGTCCGGCATTTTCGCAGAGCTGGGGGAAAACATAGTCCTCCCCCAAAGCGGAATGCCCTATAAAAAGTGCTCCCACACCCGGTGGAAGGTTCTTCCCGTCCACTTCGGTCAACCGGCCGGCACACATGGCCTCGTATATGGCCTGGACGGCGGGGAATCCGGACACTTTGTTCCCGAACTTGGGACTGGGCATGGCAGCCACCCCGCATCGATCCGCCCCGGCAGCCATTCGGGCCATGGCCCCCAACTTGCGATTTCCCACCGGAACCCCGGCCTGGACACCGGATCCAGCCAGATAAAGCATGACCGCGGTGATGAGTCCGGCATTTGCAGCATCGGCTCCGGCTGTTTTTGCTGCTTCCACTGCCTTCTTGATCACATCGTCCAAAGGGATGGTCCGGGCGTCTGTATTCCGAACCCTGATATCCCGCCCGGCATGAACCGCTTCGATGATGACATCCGCCACGCCGAAGACGGCCATGTTGAGCATGCCGTGACCCTTGCTCAACGCTTCCAGACGGTCATTAGACATCAGGTTGACATCGGCCGAACAGGCTGCCATGGCAGCAGCGATAATGTTATTCATATTCACTCCTTTTTTTCAAAGTTCATCGTTTTTAGCCTGGCGGTCCAGATTGATGACAGCCTCAGAGCTCCTCGATAGTTGAGCCGTCAGTTGCCGATTCAGGTCGGGTGGGGCAATTGGAATTTCCAGTTCCTGCTCAATCCGTCGGCAGAGATGCTTTAAATCGTCGTATTCGATCCGGATCGATTCCGATTTGCTGCTTTGGCAAAGGCGTTTAACGTCGACCTCCGCTTTTATCTTAGAACCGTTGTGGCAAACCACAACCTGGGCTGTGGTTTTGGAATGCGAAAGGTGAAAGTGCCGGGTCTCGATGAGATGAAATCCGCTTAATCCATATGCGGCAAGCACATCGGCCGCCGGGGCCGTACGGTCCTCCCCTCCCGGATCGATCAGAATAATTTGGCCCGGACGGTTTTTTTTGGTCACGGTCGGGCTCACCTGCAGACTGCTGACACCGGTCTCCTGAAGGGCTTCGATGAAACCTCCCAACTCCTCTCCGCTCAAATGGTCAGCCTGAGTCAGGATCAACCGCCCCGGGGTCTCATTCCATCCGGCATCGACACCGTCCGTTGTATTTTCAGTGACAGGACTCCGGTCGGATGTTTCGGTCATGTTCGCTCACCTCCTTGCGATAGGATCATGGATCTCATAACGGCCATCTCTGCTCTGTTTATGTGGTCACGGCTTTTAAATCAAGTATCATCATGCATTGATCTTATTGACAATATCGGCTTGAAATATATGACTGCCTTTTATTATGATATTCCGATAGAATTGGAGTAAACCGGCTGAAAAAAATTATAGGAGATTGGAACGATGACCGAGAAAAAAGCACGTTATCGAATCGCCGTGGTTTACGGAGACGGCATAGGGCCGGAAGTCTGCCGGCCGACCGTCGATGTCATCAAGGCTGCCTTGGGTGACCGGCAGGTCCTCGATTTCATCGAATATCCGGGCGGAGCCGGCGAATATCTGCGCGGCGGCGAGGCCCTTCCCGCGGAAACGCTGGAAGGATGCCGACAGGCAGACGCTATTCTCCATGGTGCTGTCGGCGATCCCCATGAGGTGCATCCCGACGGAACCGAGGCGGGTCAGGATTTCAGCCTTAAACTACGTTTTACTTTGGACCTCTATGCCAATATCCGCTACATAAAACTGTACGACGGTGTAAATTCGCACCTCGCCGGGCGCAAAGCCGGTTCTATTGACTACGTTATCGTCAGGAGGGACGTTGTCAGGAGGGACGTTGTTGATTAATTAAACTTACTATAATATTTTGTTGATACCAAAGCGAAGTAAAAGGGCATAGAGCCAAGTATGCCGAGGAGAGCACGGTTAGACGCCCCGGAACGTTGAATCATGTAATATGGAGAATAGGTGTCGCGTATTGAATTGTGAATAGATTGTAGAGTAGGCGGGGGGTAATGAGGAAAGTGAATTATCGATTTAGATCATTTGAAGAGAAATCTCGTTTTCCATGAACAATTGCAAGAATCCAGATGCCATCGGGAACAATTTCATACATTAAACGATATGAGTATATGAACAGCTCCCGGATGTTGGGTTCTCCTATTTCCGGAACAACTCGGCCCATTTCAGGAAAATCATCCAGCAAATTGGTTTTTGAAACCATATTTTGGACCACATTTTGTGCATAAAATTTGGATTCTTTAGAGATATAATCATATATCAGCTTTAGATCGACCCTGGCCGGCGAAGACCATTTCACCATGTTTGAATTTCTTTCTCTAATTCCTCAATCGATATGAATTGACCATTTTGTGCAGCTTCTCTGCCTTTTCTGACCTTATCAATGACATACAGCCTATACATGATGTCATCAATATCCGCCGTTTCGGGCATTTTAGAGATTACATTAAGCGCTTCTTGCTTTAGACTTTCCATTGTGACGGCTCCTACAATTATGATTTAGTATTGAGTCACATATAGAATAATACCATCCTTAGGGTCGATTGTTCAACTTAAATGCCGGAAAGTCGAGTTTATAAAAGGCTTTTTCCCCGATCCAGGGTCCGGTATTGAATGGCTTCTGCGATGTGGTACGATTGAATATCGGATACCCCTTCGAGGTCGGCAATGGTTCTGGAAATCTTTAATATCCGGTTGTAGGCCCGGGCGGACAACCCCAGTTTGTCGATGGCCGATTCCAGCAGAGCAGCGGAATCATCATCTATCTTGCAGTATTTCTTGACGTGGCGGTTGCTCATCTGGGCATTGGCGTGAATCTTGGTCTTGGCAAACCGTTCGGTTTGTAGGATGCGGGCCGCCGTCACCCGATTGCGGATGTCTTCGGAAGACTCTGCTTCCCCTTCCCTTCGAAGATCCTTGTAAGGAACGGCAGGAACCTCCACGTGAATATCGATCCGATCCAATAGCGGGCCGGATATCTTGGAGCGGTATCTGTGAATATGGCCGTAACTGCATCTGCAGGGGTGTTTCGGATCTGCATAGTACCCGCAGGGGCAGGGGTTCATGGCCGCAACCAGCATGAAGCTGGATGGATAGGTCAAGGTGGTGGATGCCCGGGAAATGGTAACCAGCCGATCTTCCAGGGGCTGCCGCAACACTTCCAGAACATGTTTTTTAAATTCCGGCATTTCATCCAGAAAAAGGACGCCGTTGTGGGCCAGGCTCACCTCTCCCGGCCGCGGATGGACGCCACCCCCGATCAATCCGGCATCGGATATGGTATGGTGAGGAGCCCGAAAGGGTCTTTCGGTGATCAGGGCCTGTTCTTTTTTAAGCATCCCCATTACACTAAAGACCTTTGTGGTTTCGATAGCCTCTTCAAAACTCAACGGCGGAAGGATGGTGGGTATACGTTTCGCCAGCATGGTTTTACCCGAACCCGGAGGACCGATCATCACCAGATTATGACCGCCTGCCGACGCCACTTCCAGGGCGCGTTTGGCATGCTCCTGCCCCATCACTTCCTCAAAATCGACGCCGGTTTCATTTTTCGTGTTGAAAATCGACGAGACATCAATCTCCTCCGGTTTAAGATCGACAACACCCCGTAAAAAGTCCACCACTTGGGGCAAGGTGTGGGCGGAAAAAACAGATATCCCGCCAACCACCGCCGCCTCTTTGCCGTTTTCCGAAGGCACCACGATGCCGACATAGCCGGATGCCTTGGCAGCCAACGCCATCGGGAGGGAGCCTCTCACCGGTTTGATCCGGCCGTCCAAGGAAAGCTCTCCTAAAAATAGGTAGCGCGATATGGTTTCCTTTGGAATGGTCCCGTTTGCAGACAGAATCCCCAGGGCGATGGGAAGATCGAACCCGGTTCCCTCCTTCTTGATATCGGCAGGAGCCAGGTTAACGGTTATTCGATCGTCGGGGAAGGTATAGCCGGAGTTTTTGATGGCGGATTTAACCCGCTCCTTGCTTTCCTTAACCGCAGCTTCGGGCAGACCGACAGTGGTAAAGGTAGGAAGCCCATGAGCGATGTCTACCTCAACTTCCACCACATAGGCGTCAATCCCTGAAACTGCACTGCTTAATACCTTTGCAAGCAAGGCTTAACCCCGTGCCGGCTATCAGGATTTAGAATCGGTAAAATTAAAGTTAAACCGGACGCAGACATTCGCGGATATATGCAGATAAAAAAGCTTTTTTCTTAATCTAAAAAATCTGCGTTCATCTGCGTCCCCAAGAAGAAAAATTCTATGCCATTAACAAGGAGAAGACATCGTGAACCATCGGGCGATTGTTCGATTAGCGACCCTCTGATTCTCGTCAATTGATCCCTATACCAGATCGTCTTTGCGAGAACAATTGTTTTTAAACACTCAATCCGATGGAAATCGCTAAATCAGCATAAAATCAGTGAATTAGAGGTTGCAATTATTCTCGAAACGTGTAAAAAGAGGTGAATTTTTAAATTTGGTTTTTCACGGAAGGTCGTCGAAAGTGAGTCTCTATTTTCATCAGCGTACGGTTGCAAAAGAAGTCGCCTGCTCCGGAATCGGCATGCATTCGGGAAAACCGGTAACCCTTAGAATAAAACCCGCACCCATCAACCACGGTATCAAATTCGTAAGAACCGATCTCCCGGAATGCCCATCGCTCCCCGCCCATTTTAATATGGTGGTGGACACCAGCCTTGCCACGGTCATCGGATACGACGGGTTTATCGTTTCCACCGTCGAGCATCTTATGGCCTGTTTCTCGGGCTTGTCCGTTGACAATGCCCTGGTGGAATTGGATTCCTACGAAGTGCCCATCATGGACGGCAGTGCCGGTCCTTTCGCTCAGATCATCAAATCCGCCGGCATCAAAGAACAGCTGGGATCAAGGTATTATTTTATCATCAAAGAACCCATTGAATTGAAAGAAGGCGACAAATCGGTAACGGTGTATCCGTCGCCGTCATTCAGAATTACCTGCAATATCGAGTTCAATCACCCCCTGGTGAAGAAACAGTCCTACTCGATTTATGTGTCTGAACATGTATTTGAAACCGAAATTTCCCGGGCTCGAACCTTCGGATTTCTCCATGAGGTCGAATATCTCAAGCGTTACGGGTTTGCACGGGGCGGATCCTTAGACAATGCGGTTGTTATCGACAAGAACAAGATACTTAATAATGAAGGCCTTCGATATCAAGACGAATTTGTCAGACACAAAATCCTTGATTGTATCGGTGACTTTTCCCTCCTTGGAATGCCGATTTTGGGCCATGTGGTGCTAAACAAATCAGGGCATTCCTTCAATCACGCCTTTTTGAAAAAATTCTTTGCCCAGAGAGAATCCTGGGAGACCCAGATTATCGAAAATAACGAGCACCAATCGGAGATCCAACCGAAATCACTTGCCATTTAAACCGGTATTCGTTATGAATTAAAGATGTTGTTCAAGGCGAAACTTTTTTTCTTAATCTTATTTCCACAGACCTCAAATCGATTACCCATTCAAAATGACACGGCTTAGAAACATTAAAACGTGTTTCATTCTGATTTCAGCCCTCCTCCTTTTTCAAGGAACAGCCACGGCAAAAGAAGCGGTGCTGACAAACGTCATTGTCACCAATACCCGAGATGACCTTCTGCTATATCTGGAAGTGGAAGGAGCGTTCAAGGATGAAATGAAAAAAGCCATATTAAGCGGTGTTCCGGCCACATTTTCTTACTTCATCACGCTTCACAAAGTAAGACCGCTGTGGTGGGATAAAGAAACAACGGATTTGAAAATTTCAAATACCATCAAGTACGATAACCTCAAAAAGGAGTTCATGGTCAAACGGTCTTGGCAGAACGGAAATCCGGTTGTTACCAAATCTTTCGAGGAAGCACAAAAGCTCATGAGGGAAATCGACAGTTTAAAAGTCGTTTCCCTGAGCACGCTGGAAAAGGGAAGCCAATATCAATTGGGTGCAAAAGCGGAATTGAGCAAACTCACCCTTCCTTTCTATCTTCACCGTGTCCTATTTTTCTTATCCGCATGGGATTTTGAAACAGATTGGTATACAATTGATTTTATTTATTAGATCTTATCCATGGATGCTAATTTCAGCCACATAAAAACTACCCGCGCTCAAAGGAAAAGTACCCCCACATTCTTTACGGAGCAGGACCTGAAACGCCGGAAGCGTGAGGGGGTCATCATCATCGCCGTTTTAGCGGTCATCGCCCTCCTGACTTTTGCCGAAAGCAAGCTCTTTCACTTCGGATCCAATATTCCCATTTGGAATACCATCTTGATGTTTATCCTCATCAACATCAATCTGCTGTTGGTTATTTTGTTGATATTTCTCGTTTTTCGAAACCTGGTTAAGCTCCTGTACGACAGGAAGCGGCGGGTGATGGGGGCAAAACTCCGCACCCGATTAGTGGTGGCGTTTATCGCATTAACCCTGCTGCCGGCATCCGTGCTTTTTATTTTCTCTATAAACTTTATCACCACCAGTATCGAATCTTGGTTTAACGTCCCCATTGAACAGGCATTAGATAATTCCCTTCAGGTCGGACAGCGGCTCTATTCAACCGTCGAAGAAAGCAATCAATTGTTCGTAGAGCGCATTTCACTCCAGCTGAAGGCAGAAAATCTCCTGAATCCCGACAAGAAAAGCGATCTCGCCCGCTATCTTCAATTCGCCGGACGATCATTTAAAATTGATGCCATCGAAGTCTATTCAACCAATGCCAGTCGAATCTCTTTATCTGTTGCCACGGAGTTGAAAGGCTTTAAAATTCCATTGGTATCAACGGATAATTTGCAAAAAGAACTGACCTCAAAAGGATTTCGATCATTTTCGGAACGAGCGGTCTTCGGCGAATTGATCAGAACCGTCGGCACGGTGCCGTTCGGCATTAAACGACCCGAAGCAGAGGCTTTTTTAGTGATAACGACCTTGATCCCTCAAGATCTTACCCGAAAAATGGCCGCCATTTCAAAGGGTTTTGAAGAATACAAACAGATAGAGCTGCTGAAAAAACCGATCCAAATAACCTATTACATCACCCTGTCCATTGTGGCCCTGCTGGTTGTATTTTGTGCGATTTGGTTCGGCTTCTATCTGGCAAAATCGATCACCATTCCCATCATGGACCTTGCAGAAGGAACCCGGCGGGTTGCTGAAGGAGATCTGAGCTTCAGCATCTCTCCGGTTGCGGATGATGAAATCGGAACCCTTGTCAGCTCATTTAACAAAATGACGCGAGATCTTCGATTCGGACGGGAACAATTGGAATTTTCGACCAAAAAACTTCAGGAGCAGAATGTCGAAATCGAGGCCAGAAGAAAATATATGGAAATCGTTTTAAGAACGGTTTCTGCCGGAGTGATCACTTTAGATTCCAGCGGTATGGTGACCACCATTAACACGTCTGCCGAAAAAATGCTCAATATCGAACCGGAAAGGGTCTTGAATAAGAGTTACAAGAGGCTGTTGACCGATCACCTCCTGGAAATGGCCGAAGATATCATCGAAACCCTGACACACTCCAAGCACGGTGCCGTGGAGCTGCCTCTGAAGTTGACCATCGACGGAAGCCCCAGAAGCTTTCTGACCCATATCAACTTCTTAAAGGACGATGCCGGCCGGCAGTTGGGCATCGTCATGGTTTTCGATGACCTGACGGACCTTGAAAAAGCGCAGCGCATGGCGGCCTGGCGAGAGGTTGCACGCAGAATCGCCCATGAAGTGAAGAATCCCTTAACTCCCATCAGCCTTTCCGCCCAACGGCTGAAACGAAAGTATTCGAAGCGTTTGAACGAACCGGTGTTTGACGAATGTACCCGGATGATTATCGATCATGTGGACTTAATACGGAATCTCGTCAATGAATTTTCAGCCTTTGCACGTTTTCCGGCTGCAGATCCGAAACCGTGTCCCTTGCTACCCATTGTTGAAGAATCTGTGGCCCTTTATCGGGAAGGTCACCAGAAGATTGAATTTAACGTCTACATCGATCAGGAGATACCGATTCTGAACGTGGATCGACAACAAATCAAGCAGGCCCTGATCAACCTCATTGACAATGCCATCGGTGCGGTAAGGAAGGATGCGAACTCCCGCATTTCCATCACATTATGCCATGACCCAATTCTGAAAAAAGTTCGGATGGAGGTGTCGGACAACGGTATCGGCATATCGGATGAAGACAAGACACGCCTCTTTGAACCCTACTTCTCCACGAAAAGGGCCGGTATGGGATTGGGGTTGACCATCGTCAGCACCATTATTGCAGACCATCAGGGAACCATCAGCGTACAGGATAACAAACCCCACGGAGCAAAATTTGTGATAGAATTTCCGGTCTAGAAAACAAGAAATTCGAAAACCCAATTTGCACGGTCCGATTCAATTTTGGGAATTCTCAGCAACACCGAAATCCACCACCTAATTTAATAAAACCCTTTACCAATAAGGGAATACAGTAATTTTGCCTGCACCTTAATATTAAAAACGATACGTATCAAACTGCTGATTATCAAGATTTCCACGATT
>DUZK01000100.1 GCA_013349495.1 Deltaproteobacteria bacterium | reverse complement strand
TTCGGAAATGTATATGCCTATTTGATGGGGACGTCGGAAACATTTCAGGTGATGCTGCCGGCGCACAGCGACTCGGTGGGCATGATTGTAAGCCACATCGAGCCCGACGGCTATATTCGGATTGACAACATCGGCATGGTTCCACCCAATCTCATCTATGCTCAACGGGTCGTCATCGTGACCCCCAAAGGGGAAAAAATCGGAGTGGCGGGAAGCAAACCCGGCCATCTGGCATACAACACCCCCATGGCAAACGACATACCGGCTGTCGATGCGCTTTTTATCGATGTCGGCGCCGCAACCCGTGCCGAAGCAGAGGCCATGGGCATCGCCCCGGGCCGGCAGGTGGTTTTCGATCGGGAACTGAAATGGCTGGGAGACGCATCCACCGGTCTGGTCACGGGGCGGTCATTGGATGACAAGGTCGGTTGCTTGGTGATCATAGAAACCTTAAAAAGACTAAAGGCTTTGGGGCAGAAGCCGCCGTGCACGCTTATCTTTGTAGCCGCCGTTCAGGAGGAGGTCGGATTGAGGGGTGCGCAGCAGGCGGGGCAGCGAATCGCGCCCGATCTTTGCATCGGAGTCGATGCAACCATATCCCAGGCAGGTTCCGGAACCGGTATCGCCCCCATGCCGGCCACCGCCTTTTCCGAGGCGGCCAATGCACTCGGCAAGGGCCCGGGGCTATCGGTGAGTGATTATAGCTTTCGATCCGGGAAAGGTCTCATGGGTCATCCGAAATTGATCGAATTCTTAAAAACCGTGGCGGAACAGGAGGGAATCCCCTACCAGATCGAAGGAAGCATGCCCGGCATCACCTCCGATGCAGCAGCTGTTCAGTTCGCCGGAAAAGGCGTTCCTTCCATTACGGTTAAAGTCCCTTCGCGCTACACCCATGGTCCGGTCGAAGTCTGCTCGCTTCATGATATTCAGTCCACAATCTATCTGCTGGTGCATGCACTTCCCCGAATCGAGCCGGATTTTGATTTCAGTTTCGTGGATTTGAAAAATATGTAAAATTAAGCCGTACATCAAGTTCAATAGGACGCAGACCCGCCTGCCAATCCTAAAGATATAAGATGGCGGGCAGGTTTGCTCAGATATTCACAGATAATAATCTTTTTTTAATCTATGAAATCAGCGTTTATCAGCGTCCAAAAAAGAAAATTCCTATACCATGAACGTAAGGATCGGACATGATGTTTTTCTCTGACACGAAGAAGGAGGATAACGATGGATAACATGGCAGCAATCAGCCCCGTTGGAGTGAAGTTGGTCGACAAGCAATCCGTTGCACCCCGTCTGGACACCCTTGAGGGTAAAACCATCGGCGAGACCTGGAACATGGATTTTAAGGGTGACATCATGTTCCCGATATACCGGGAGCTGCTCAAGGAGCGATTTCCCGGCGTTAAGATCGTTCCCTATACGGAATTTCCCAGATCGGTCTTGAGCGGGATGCCTGAATATCAGAAAGAAGTGTCGCAGCAGATCGCGAATTCGGCAAAGGAAAAGGGTTGCGATGCCATGATATCCGGAAACGGCGGGTGAGGCACCTGCACCCCGGCCGCGGCGCGGCCGGCCATCGACTGTGAGAAACTCGGCATACCGAGTGTCGTCATCACCGTCACGGGGTTTACGGATGTCGCCCAGCAGGCTGCTGAGGGCGCCGGTTTGGACGGCCTCAGGGTTGCACACTATCCGGGCGCCGTGGGCGTTCATCAAGATGAGATCAAAAGAAACATTAAAGAAAAACTCTTTGATCAAATCGTGGACGGCTTGACCAAACCGGTGGATCCGGCTTCACTCGGCAAAGAGACGGCCGTCTCATCAACGGATACCGTGTGTGAAGGAACCCTCGAAGAGATCAACCGGTTCTTTATGGACAGGGAATGGAGCGACGGCCTGCCGATCATACCCCCCACCATTGAACGGGTGGAAGCGTTTTTGAAATTTACCGACCGCGCTCCGGATGAGAAGATCGCCGTCCTTCCTCAGGCCAACCTTGTGGCAACACCATGGAATATCGCTGCCAATGCCGTCATGGCAGGCTGCCGCCCGGAACATATGCCCTTGTTGATCGCGGCTGCCGAAGCTGTCGGAGAAGAGCACTATAATCTCAACAACATCGGAACGACCTGGGGTGTATATCCCTATTTGCTGGTCAATGGTCCGATTGTGAAACAGCTCGATATTGCGTACAAAGGACAGCTCATCTGCAAAGGTCCCAATCCCGCCCTCGGGAGAGCCCTCGGTTTGATGGTTCGAAATATCGGCGGCTACCGGCCCGGAAGAAACTACATGGGAACATTCGGGTATCCGCTGGTGTTTGCCATCGCCGAAAATGAAGAGGAGAATCCGTGGGAACCGTTCCATGTGGAGCACGGCTTCGACAGAAACACGAGCACGGTGACCGCTGCGGCAACCATCAACTGGGGTTGGTCGCCGTCTCCCTACAGCACGTCCGACAGAAGCGCAGCACAGGTCACCCTCGAAATGCTGAGTTCGGAAGTTGTCAGAAAAGCAAGCCTCGGCAGGTTAGCAGAGATCGGGCCCAAAGGCATGCGGAACATGATCACGCTGCTTCTGAGCCCGCCCGTGGCGAAATCCCTTGGGGATGCCGGCTATTCAAAACAGGACATCAGGGAATATATCTACGAGAATGCCAGGGTGCCGTTACATGAACTGGATTGGAACTCAAGATATACCCACCCGGATTTATTGAGCGTCAGCGAAAAAATTGAAATGGGCATCTACCCCGAAGATTATCGGGTGGGTCCGGATGAGTTGATCCGGGTGCTGCCGACTCCTGATATCCTTCACATTGTCGTATGCGGCGATCCCAGCAGAAACCGGTTGATGGTTCTCTGGACCGGGTATATCCAGCCGGTTACCAAGGAAGTCAAACTGCCGGCAAACTGGGGACAGATGTTGTGAACCAATTGAAATGGGACGCAGATTTTCGCGGATATGCGCAGATAATATGATTATTCGTTGATTTTTAGAACTATTTCAATTCGTTTAATCTGCGTTTATCAGCGTCCTAAGAAAAATATTTTCTACATTATCAAGCCTCGGTAACTTCTAAGTCCAGATGCGACGCTTTTTCCTTAAATTTATCATACTGGCCGCCATGCTGCTCGGGTTGCCGCTGCTGGGTGTTGTGATTGCGGGATATCCTCTCGCGCGATATCTGGAATTTCCCCCCATCAGCCGGTACATCGAGCACGCGCCGTTTTCATGGATCGCTTTCGGGGGGTACACGGTTTTTATTATTATCATTACCTTTCATTTGATCGTCAGAAGATTTAAGGCGGCTGAAGAACCGGAAGGCAAACCGAAACCATCGTATCGGTTTCCCTGGTGGGGATGGTTAGCGGTGGTTTTCGGAATCATTGCATGGATTTTTGCCTGGAGCCGGTTTTCCTGGTTTGCTCAACTTCAGCCTCACACCTTCACACCGCTTTGGGTGTCATTTATCGTGGTAATCAATGCATTGACTTTAAAGCGGGCCGGCCGATGCATGATGCTGGATCGACCCGTGTTTTTTCTGATCCTGTTTCCTTTCAGCGCGCTGTTCTGGTGGTTTTTTGAATACCTGAATCGATTCGTCCAGAACTGGCATTACGCGGGGGTACGGTTTCAGCCGACGGAGTACTTCTGGTATGCCACGCTCTCTTTTTCTACTGTTCTTCCGGCGGTTTTGGGCGCAATGCAGTGGATTGCAAGTTTTAAAGGCTTTCATGAAAGGTACGGAAACTTCTTTCCCATCAAAATCGCCAAGCCCTGTTCAGCAGCCGGCGTTGTGTTGGCTCTATCCGGGTTCGGCTTGGCAGGAATCGGCTTGTGGCCAAATTATCTGTTTCCCCTGCTCTGGATTTCACCGCTGCTGATTGTGGTATCGCTTCAAACCTTTATGAAAGAGAGACACGTTTTCTCGGATATCGCCTGCGGCAATTGGCAGCGGGTCGTCACATCGGCACTTGCAGCCCTTTTATGCGGCCTGTTTTGGGAAACCTGGAATTTTTACAGTCTCGCCAAATGGCTTTACACCGTACCGTATGTCCATCGGTTTCAAATCTTTGAAATGCCGATTCTGGGATATGCCGGTTATCTGCCCTTCGGTCTGGAATGCGTAACGGTGGGGCTGTTGATTGAAAATCTGCCTATCTTTTCCAAAAACCCGTCAATACTTCTTCAATCGCCTGGGGATGCTTAACCCTGCCCGGATCCCATTCCTCCGGCAGGATATGTCTGTACGGAGAGTAGGTAAACCGCTCCCCGATCAAAAGAATCGCACCCCGGTCGTTTTCGGAACGGATGACACGTCCCGCGGCCTGGAGCACCCGGTTCATGCCGGGAAAAATATACGCATACTCAAAACCCAGTCCCTGATGATGCGAGAAATAGTCCTTAATTAATTCCCTTTCCAGGGAAACAGCGGGAAGGCCGACCCCTACGACAGCGGCTCCGGATAATCGCTCCCCCTCAAGATCGATACCCTCTCCGAAGACGCCCCCCATAACCACGAAGCCCACCAGGGTTTTCCCGGACTCGCCGGAAAACTGTTCTAAAAACCGGTCTCTTTCCGCTTCCGTCGATTCCGGGGTTTGGCAGATGATATCGATATTCGGGTGTTCCGAAACAAACAATTCAGAAACCATCTTCATGTATACATAGGATGGAAAAAAAATAAGATAATTCCCCATCTTCTGCTTCACCATAGTGGAAATAGCTGCGGCCACCGATTCCTTGCTGATTTCTCGATGTTTATACCGGGTGGAAATGTTCTCCATTATCAATACGCGTTGATTTTGCGGGGGGAATGGAGACGGGATGCGGCGTTGATACGCCCCTTGGTCACAACCCAAGATGGATTTAAAATAATCCATGGGACTCAGGGTAGCGGAGAAGAATACGGCGGATGCACACCGGCGGAACGCTTCATTAAGCGGTCCGGAAGGGTCAACGCAGAATAGTTTGATCCGGAAGTCCTTGTGGAACCTCTCCGAACAAGTGGCATATTTCTCGTCATACTGCTCAGCTATTCTCAAAAAACCATTGGCCTTAAAATAGAGGTCCAGGAGGGACTCTCGAAAGGATGTTTTAATATTGAGGGCCAACCATTTTTCGGTAAGCCTCAAAAAATGCTGCAAGAATGGGTATAGATCCTGAGGATCTTCTTTTTCCGCCATTGCATCACCTGCGGCCTCACAGGCTTTCCGCTTTTTCACCATCCAGGAATTGATCCTGCCCAAGCTCTTATACACCCCGGGCAAATCGTCTCTTAACGCCCGTCTCGCATCCAGAAACGGCTGTTTCCACAATTCCGCCGAGAACATGTCCCGGGATCGGTCCACCAGGTTGTGCGCTTCGTCGATGAGAAAGGTGTATCGATTGTCTTCATTCCCAAAAAACCGCCTGAGATAGACCCGGGGATCGAATGCATAATTGTAGTCACAGACAATGCAGTCGGCCCAGAGGGCGAGTTCCAGTGAAAATTCAAAGGGGCAGACCCTGTGTTCAAGTGCGATTGCGGATACGGTCTCACGATCAAAATGGTCCATGGCGAAAATCGACGAGAGGGCGGCATCGATACGGTCATAATATCCCGCTGCGAATTCGCACTCATCGGGGGTGCAGGTCTTTTCGGAATCAAAACATATTTTATCCTTGGCGGTCAGCGTCAACGATTTTATTCGGGCCCCCTGTTTTCTCATTACGATCAGGGCCTTTTCCGCCGCGGTTTTTCCGGTGGTGCGCGCAGTCAGGTAAAAGATCTTGGGCGTGAGCCCTTCTCCCAGAGCTTTGGCAGCCGGGAACAGGACCGCCATGGTTTTGCCGATCCCGGTTGCCGCTTGAACCATCAACTGCCCCCCTTGCTGGATGGTTCGATAAACATCCACGGCCATTTCCCGCTGGCCCGGGCGATATGTGTCAAACGGGAACTCAAGACGATTCAAGGCTTCATCACGGAGCCGGCACCAATCCGTTATCGCCTCCGCCCAACGCAGGTACCGGTCGATGAGATCAAGGAAAAAGACCTCCAGCTCCTCAATGGTAAAAGAGCGGAGAAACTCGCTGAACGCTTCGGTATCCGGCCGGTAATAGGTGAGCTGAATGTCTATGGTCTCTAATTTGAATTCCAGTGCATAAAGGTAAGCGTAGCATTTGGCCTGACCCCAGTGGATCTGATTCTCTTGATCCTCAAATCTCTCCAAATCAGAGACCGTTGTTTTGATCTCGTCGATGACCGCTCTATCCGGATAACGGTATACGCCGTCGATTCTGCCGCTGATTTCGAGGATAAATTTTTCGGTTTCTACTTGATGGGAAACTGTGATTTCCGGGGTATAGACGTCGGGGCGGGATCGTTGAATCTTCTGGTGGGCCCGGATACCTTCCACCGCACGACTGACGCCGATAAAAGCGTGTTCGAGATCGCCGGATCGGAGTACATGTTCAACCAGTTCACGAACCGCGATCTGGAGTTTTTGTTTCAATTACGAAACTTCCCTCAGCAATTCCTCGGGCAGCTCGCAAACCGCTTCCCCTGTTTTCTTTGCTTCGACATAATGGGCTGCGGCAAGGGCTGCCGTGCAGCCCTCCCCGGCGGCAACCACGATCTGGCGGGCGTATTTTTCTCTCAAATCTCCGATGACATATATTCCGGAAAGGTTGGTTTCACACTTTTCATCGGTGACCACATACCCGTTTGCATTCATTCTTGTGCTGGCTGGAACCAGTTGGTTGTTCGGTTCGAATCCGATAAAAATAAAAACCCCATCGGTTTCAAGGACCCGCGTTTCGCCGGTTTTGGTATCCTGAAGGTTTACCGAAGAAACCCCCTGGTCGTCGGCATTGATCCGGGTGGGGACGGTATTCCATAGAACTTCGATCTTGCATTCTTCTTTGACCCGCTGCTGCAGGATCATACCGGCTCTTAACGCATCCCGCCGATGAACCAGATAAACCTGTTTGGTCAGTTTTGCCAGGTAAAGGGCTTCCTCGGCAGCCGTGTCCCCGCCTCCCACCACCACAACGGTCTTATTTCTGAAAAAGAACCCGTCACAAACCGCACAATAGGAAACTCCTTTGCCGTATAACTCATCCTCTCCGGGAATATCCAGTTTTCGCGGACTTCCCCCGGTAGCCAGAATGATGGAATGCGCACCGACTAATTCTCCGTTATCGAGCCGGACCCGATGATATTCTATGGCCGGTTCGATGGCCACCACCTCTCGGGTGGATATCTCCAGCCCGTACGCCCGGGCATGTTCTGAAAACTTTTGCGACAATTCCGCTCCACCGATTTTCACAAAACCCGGATAGTTTTCAACGGAATCCGAATTGACCATTTGGCCGCCGGGCACTCCGTTTTCAAACAGGATGGTTTTCATGGCGGCTCTCATGGCATAGATGCCTGCAGAAAGCCCGCCCGGCCCGCCGCCGATAATAATCATATCATAGATTTCACATTCCGACATGATGGACCCTCCATTGCTTCTTTTATCCTTTGATGGTTCGCGGCAGAAGCATTTGGTGCTGGGGACAAATGGATTTGGGGTTTTGATTGGCGGCACCGGCAAATGCCACCAGATAGTTGCGAATGGAATCCATTTGAACCATTTCATCCACCAGACCGTGCTGGGCGCAATAGATGGGACGCGAATTATCATGATATTCCTGTGCCAGTTTATTCATGGCTTCTATGACGGGGTCAAGGGGTCTTCCCGCATCCTTTTCCTTGACCAGTCTCCTGGAGTAGGAGGCAACCGCTGCCGTTTCTCCGTGCATGACATAGATTTCCGTTGTGGGCACACCCAAGGTGAATGCATTATGCCGATTCGCGGTGGGCCCGCCCATAATATAATGGGCCGCAGCAGTCCCTTTCCTGAGTACCACCAGCATCATGGGAACATCGGTTTGCTGGATGGAATAAATGAGCCCCTGGCCCAATCCCAGCAACTCCGCCTTTTCCGCAATATCTCCCACATCGATGCCCGAGGTATCCTGAAACCAGATAATGGGAACCCGGTCCCTTCCGCACAGGGTGACAAATTCGTTCAATTTGATTAGCCCCTGGCGGTAGAGTTTCCCCCCAATACCCGGATAATCGGCATATTCCGGATACCCTTTGCCAAGATACCCCTGCCGGTTTCCGATGACCCCAACGAGGAATCCGTCCACTTTGCACAAACCCGTATACACCTCCGGACCGTATTCCGGGCGAAACTCCATGTGTTCACTGCCGTCCACAAGTCGGGAGAGCACCTCGTCAAAATTGTAAACCTGCTTCTGGTTATACGGGATCAACCGATAAAGATCCTCTGCAGGAAATTTCGGCGCTTTGGGCTCAGCCACTCTGAAAAATTTGGGATTATACGCCGGCATTTCTTTCATGTAATCTTTGAGTCCGTCCAATACCCCCTTTTCTTCTTCGAATACGTATCGGAAGAATCCGGTTTCATCAAAATGGATCTTTGCGGACCCCGGCGGTGTTACTTTATACTTCTTGGCAGCGTCGATCAGCTGTTCCGCTCCGTCCAAATCGAAGAAGCCTTTAGGGGACATACCGCTGAGAATACCGCCGCCGCCCACGGCAATATTACAGTCTTTATGGGCAAAGAGAACGGTCGGACTGATGCCCTGATACCCGCCTCCGGCAGGGTTGGTCCCGTAAATGCCGGCAAGTACCGGGATCCCCATCTGCTCGAGCTCCGCATGTCTGAAGAAGGTGGTGCCGGATCCTCTCCGGTCTCCGTAAAATTTCTCCTGTTCGGGTAGTTTCACGCCGCTGCAGTTCACCAGCCAAACCAGTGGAATATTAAGGCGTTTGGCGAGATCTGTGGCTCTAAGGACATTTTCAGCCTGCCCGGGAACCCAAGCGCCGGCATACAGTTTGTTGTCGAAGCCGATGATGACGGCCCACTTTCCTGAAATCTTTCCGAGCCCGTCGATCACATTGGTGGTGCCTTCCTCGTTGTTTTGAGGATTGTAAATGGTGTGCAGCGGGCACCATGTTCCCGGATCCACCAGATATTCAAGCCGCTGCCAGACGGTCATCTGTCCTCTGGCGTTGATCTTTTCTTCGGGCAGACCGACATTCTTGATCCGCTCGATCTCCTGGGCAAGTTTTGTTTCTTCTTCTTTGATTTGCTTTACGTTTTCTTCGGTCCGTTTGATCTGTCCTTCTTTCAACGGGTGGCCGAACTCGGTCATTTTTTCAAAATATTGTCTCATGGTATGGCTCTCCGATTTAAGTTAAATGGGCCGCTGATTTTCGCAGATAATTGATCATTGATACTGGATACAGTATCCTCGATGCTGGATGAAAAACTCGGTATGGATACATTGATTTATCCAGTATCAAGCATCGAGTATCAAGAATCAGATAAGAATCTATTCGGTGTTCATGCGTATCCAAAAGAAGGTTTTCCTATTCTTATTAATTGGTACGAATCTGTGCTTATTCCTCAACAATGGCCAGAACATCATCCTCTTCAACGGTATCCCCTTCTTTGACTTTTATTTCCTTAACCGTACCGTTGCAGGGACTGTAAATCGGGGTTTCCATTTTCATGGCCTCGATGATGATCGCTTCTTCATCTTCCTCAACTTTACCACCAGTTTCGATATTCAGCTGCATAATTTTTCCGGCAAGCGGGGCTAAAATTTCATGTTTCATGTGATTAACCTCCTAAATTAAAAGTAGCTATAAACGAAATATAAGGCATCGGCCTTCCTCAACTTTATGAATTTCTCATAATACCAATTCTTGCATAGGGCAAAGAGCTTAGAGCAAAGGGTCACGCTTTGCGCTTTGCCCCATGCGCTCTGCTATTTCAATATGGTGCTAAAAATCCCGGCTGCAATAACGGTTCCGATCACACCGGCCACATTAGGCCCCATGGCATACATCAGCAGATAATTCTTCTTATCCTCCTGGGCGCCGACTTTATGCACCACACGCGCCGCCATGGGCACCGCAGAGACGCCGGCCGCCCCCAGCAGCGGGTTGATTTTGTCTTTCAAAAATAAATTCATCAGCTTGGCCAGCAGCACGCCGGCCGCCGTGCTCACGCAAAAGGCAAACAGTCCCAGGCAGAAGATGAAAATAATCTTTGCCTGAAGGAAATTGTCGGCATTCATGGTGGCCCCGACTGAGATGCCTAAAAAAATAGTAACAATGTTGAGCAATTCGTTCTGGGCGACATTTGTCAATCGTTCCACCACTTTTGCTTCCCGGAACAGGTTTCCGAGCATAAACATGGCCATCAATGGAGCGGCTGCCGGTACCAACAGAATGATCACTATCGTTGAGATGATGGGAAACAAAAGTTTTTCCAACCGTCCCACTTTCCGCAATTTCTTCATCCGGATAACCCGCTCTTCTCGGGTGGTCAGCAGCCGCATGATAGGGGGCTGGATGATGGGGACCAGCGCCATATAGGAGTATGCGGCCACCGCACATGAACCCAGCATATGGGGGGCGAGCTTTGCTGCCAGAAAAATAGTGGTGGGTCCGTCTGCGCCGCCGATAATGCCGATGGTAGCCGACTCATTGACGCTGAATCCCATGGCATTGGCCGCAAAAAACGTTACATAGACTCCGGCCTGAGCACCGGCGCCGAGGAAAATAAGCCCTGGACGCGCCAGCAAAGGCCCGAAATCGGTTAATGCCCCTATTCCTAAAAAGATAAGCGGGGGAATAACTTCCCATTGTACGCCGTAATGGTAGAATCGCCAGATTAAGCCTTCATGGGGCTTCATCAGATCGGCAAGGGGGAGGTTGACCACCAGGATACCGAAACCGATAGGCAGAAGCAGCAGGGGTTCGTATTGTTTGGAGATGGCGAGATAGATCAGGGTCAGGCTGATCAACCACATGATCACCATCCCCGGCGTAAGGTGGAAAATTCCGGATGTCTTAAACAGTGATAGGAGGTTTGCCATTATTGCGCTTCTCCTGTTTCAACCCACTTTCCGATGATAAAGGATGTCAACCGAATGGATGCATACAGCAGGGCCATTCCCAAGAAGACGCCGCCAAGGCCGCCGACAAAAATTAAAAGCGTCTGGTTCAAAACTGTCTTCCTTCCTATTCAGCTTCCAGGGGCCACATTCCACGATCTTCAAGGACCGACCGAAGGGTTTTCAATGCATTGTTACCGGCCGGGACCCCACCGTAGATCATGGTTTGAAATATCACCTCGGCAATCTCTTTCGGTGTGCACCCCACGTTCAGCGCCGCTTGAATGTGAAGCTCCAGCTCGTCCTGCCTGGATAACACGGCCAAGGCGGCAACCGTAACCAGTTGCCGGGTTTTATGGGGAATCTTCTCGCGGGCATACATCTGCCCGGTGATAAAAACAGACATGTCCCTGGCAAGATCCTTGTCAAATGACTGCCAGAGTTTGAAGGGCGTTTCGCCTTTTACATTGCTGAAATAAAGCGCGGCCGTCTTTTTGGTTTTCTCGATAATCTCTTTATCCAAAAGAATTCCCCTCCTTCGCCATGCACGCCTTAAAACTCTGAACTCAGAACTCAGAACCCTGAACCCTGAACCCCTCTCCTCTACCGATTCGCTTTCCGAATTCCGAGCTGATCCATTGCAATGATCATTTTGCAGATATTTGTCGAACCTTCCACGATAAAATAGGTTGGGGTATCCCGGTAAATCCGGGCGATGGGATACTCGGTGGAATATCCGTATGCACCCAATATCCGCATGGCATAGTTTGCGCACCTGTTTACCACTTCACCGGCAAAATATTTGGCCTGGGCCACATCGAGCCCGTTGTTCAGCTTGCCCTGGTCTTTCACACAGGCCGCCTTGTAAACCAGCAACCGGGCCGCTTCAATTTCCGTGGACATCTGGGCTATCATATCCTGATTCATCTGGAACTGCCCCACAGGCTTTCCGAACTGTTTTCGATCGTTACAATACTTGATTGCGGTTTCAAGACAGGCCTGGGCCACACCCACCGCTCCGGCCGCAGCGGAAAGCCGGGTCTGGTTGAGGGAGCCGAAAACGATTTTGGCGCCCTCGCCGGGTTTTCCGATTATATTTTCCTTGGGAACCTTGGTATCGCTTAAAAAAAGTTCGCCGGTAGGCGATGAATGGGAACCCATCTTGTCCAAAGTGGTGGTTTTAATACCGTTAAAATTCTTCAGCTCAACAACAAAAGCAGACAGGCCTTTAGAACCGGCAGAAGGATCCGTATACGCATAATAGATGATCGCGTCCGCGACTTGGACGTTTGAAATCCAGGTTTTGGATCCGTTCAGCAGCCAATGGTCCCCTTTGTCTTCTGCGGTTGAGGTCATCGCCATGACATCGGATCCGGCATCCGGTTCGGTAATGGCAAAACCGCCGATATATTCAGCGGTCACAAGCTTCTGGATATACTTTTTCTTCAGCTCATCGCTTCCGTATGTGAAGATGGTGTATGCACATCCCAGGGTCTGCATGTTTATCTGTACGCGAAGAGAACTTGAAACTCTCGCGATTTCCTCGGTTACGATCATGGCGGCCAGCCAGCCCATATCCTCACCGTCATATTCCTCCGGTATAACCGTTCCGAAGAATCCCAACTCGCCCATGGGCAACATCACTTCCTTTATAGGGAAATAATGTTCTTTATCCCATTCATCCACATAGGGCGCGATTTTTTTGTTTGCAAATTCGCGCACGGATTTGCGCAGCATTTCGTGCTCTTTAGACAGTTGAAAATCCATATATATACCTCCTTCATAAAGAATGATTATAGGCTGAATCGCAATCGCACGGGTCACCACGGGCCTAATGGGACAGGTGACCGGTAAAGGTGTGAGATACCAACAAACCCATCGATATGTAAAGAAAAATCTTAGAGCTTTGCGATGGGTGAGGCTAATGGATTTTGGGAAATCCAATCGGGTTGATTTAATATCAGGGTTCGCATATACAAAATCAACGATTCAAATGCACGGACGTATTGCACCTATAATTTGACCGTTCTATAAACAAGAACAAGGTTATCAGCATCGGATTTTGAGGTTAATTTGGTTTATAGATCCATAATCTAATCGAGAAAGGAAGACCGTATTATGCCAAAAGGATTGTATTTTGAGGATTTCACAGAGGAAAAAAAATTATATACGAGCAGAAGGACGGTTACCGAAACAGATCTGGTGACCTTTACAACCCTCTGTGGATTCTTCGAGCCCCTATTCATGGACCAGGCCTATGTCGAATCCGAAACCCCGTTTAAAAAGCGGATCGCCCCGGGGGCCCTGACATTTTCAATTTCCGAGGGCCTGGCCATACTCTCCGGTATTCTTTATAAAACCGGAATGGCGTTTCTCGGTGTTGAAATGGAAGTCCTGAAACCCGTGTTTATCGGGGACACACTTACCGTTGAGATAGAAGTGATCAACAGGAGAGAAACCAAGAAAGCGGATCGGGGCATCGTCACATTTCTGCACCGGGTCATCAACCAGAATAGCGAGCCGGTCATGGAGTATAAGATCAAGCGGATGATAAAACGTAAAACTGGTTGAATAGGACGCGGACCCGCCTGCCGATCCTATAGAAATAAGATGGCGGGCAGGTTTGCGCAGATATACGCTGATAATTATTTATCGGTTCTATCACCCAAACGAAGGTAACGTAGGCCGAGTGGTTTTGGGGTTGTTTTCGAACGATATTGTGTCGGTTTTTGTAAAAAGCGCTTAGCGAAATGGAGCGTTAAGAAATTGAAACTGTCCGA
>DUZK01000099.1 GCA_013349495.1 Deltaproteobacteria bacterium | reverse complement strand
CTAAGGGAAGGAAGGTATGGGAGTCGGACTGAGGCCCACGGGGAAACCTGTGGATATGCCGCCGAACCCTAAAGCCACTGCACCGAGGTTCTACTCTACTAATTATTGCAGATCATGAAATTCAATATATCCTACCTTAATTACAGCACATTCAACTCCCGATATGAATCTTGAATACTGTTATTCAAATTTATCTTGCCGGTGAATCTCACTTATACTTGTCAAACCAACTGTAACAAAAATGTTGCCACTGTAACAAGACATGGTACTATTTAGAGGATGATTCAAAGCTTTAAGCACAAGGGGTTTGCTGAACTGTTCGAATAAGGCCGTGCACGTCGGGTACGACAGGATTTACAATCACGTTGTTTGCGACGTTTGGAAGCTCTGGATCATGCAGAATCATTGGCAGATTTGAAGCTGCCCGACGGCTGGGTGTCTCTCGACAACAGCGGTATTCCATATATTATCGCCGTAGCACCGATTAAAGCATCTGCAATATTCAAGGAGTGACTCAGATAATGCTGTTCTATTAGGAACATTGCTTTTGTTGAAATTTCTTCACTTATATAAAAGCATATCCACTTGATTGTCTTTTAAAAAGCTTCTTAACGTATTGAGTTCAGCCTTGTTTCGAAGTCCCTGCACCAATTCCATGTAAGTGATCACCGATACAGAAAACCGCTCTAAACCCGAGAGTTTCCTTAATGCCTGTCGGTTGCCTCGCATATACCATATCATCACATCTGTATCGACCAGCATTAGAACCTGCTCTTTCTCAGGTTTCTAACATACGAGTGGACATCCTCCGATTTTTTGTGCTCTCGCCATATCCCCAAAAGCGGATGTTCTTTAATGTCTTTTTCTTTTCTTTTTTCTAAGGGCACCATTTTTGCGCAAGGTTTACCACGATAGGTGATGACAACCTCTTCCCCCCTGGAAGCGGCATCGAGCAATCTCTTCGGTGAAAATCTCATCTCTTTAGTAGTTGCTTTCATTATGTGCCCCCTTTTCAAGTAGATACTGTGAAGTATAAATTTCATGCTCAATTCTGTCAATAATGAAAACGTCAGGTCAAAATTCGCACGCAAAAAGCACTAAACGAGGAGGTAGTCACGCCGGGGGGCGGATCTTTTATTCTTAGAAATCAGAGATGGACTGTATTAAATTATCTTGCGGTGAACTTTATTTTTACTTCTTTTTCAACTCCGCCTCGATCATCTCTGTGAATCCTGAAAGTTTCCGATCATTCAGCCGCTTACCGTTGATATATACAGTGGGTGTGCCGCGAACCCCGATTTTTCTGCCGTCTTGAACGTCTCTGTTGATGATGTATTGAACGGCCTTGGAATTCATATCTTTGTTGAATTTTTCCATATCCAGATTGAGCTCTTTTGCGATATCCTGAATCTTTCCGTCATTTATCGACTTATAATTCTGGAATAGTGTGTGGTGAAATTCCCAGAACTTACCCTGCTCCTTTGCCGCAAGTGCCGCCTGGGCCGCCTTTCTTGCAAACTTGTGGTTATTCAACGGGAAATTTTTTACAACCAACTTGACCTCATTCGAAAACATATCGAGCACCTGCTCGAGTGTCTGCTCTAAGAGAGCACAATAGGGTCACTGGTAGTCATCGAATACGGCTATGGTAACAGATGCATTCCCAGGGCCCTTGAATGCAAGGCCTGAGATGTCGATTGGATAGATTTGGTCCACACGAATGACCTTGAGTGTATTCAGCGTGCTGCTCGTGAGCACCAATAGGCTACCCCTTGTGGAGTATTCGATTTTGTCAAATTCCTGATCCAGCGGAATCCGCTTGAAGATGCTGTTTTTATCCGGTGAGTAGACAACGATTTCTCGTTTGGTCAGGACGAACACCATTTGGCCGTCGTCCGAGGCGGCCACGTCCAGCGGTTTTGAACCTATATCGAACTGTTTGATGACTGTCCAGTCGATTTCAGCACTATCACTTAACTCGAGTACTCCAAAACTCATAAACATAAAAACAACAGCTCCCCATATCTGAGCCCGCTTATACATACCATACTCCTCTCTATTGCAATTTTTAGATCGTCTGTATTAAACAACGCCTAATGTCCCATTTGTCAGTGAAAATATGACATAGAAGCATCCAGTCGATTTGTACGCTTGAATCGAACGCAAAAAAATCCATCCATTTCATGGCGGTACGGGTAAGTGATGAGGTATCCATCCTGATTAACGATGGATCGAACCGGTTCAGAAAATCCACTGAAATCTTTGTCCACAGCAAATTCACCGTTATCACTGATAAATGCATCCACAACTGTTTCGGTCTCTTCCGGTTCGGTGCTGCAGACCGAATAGACCAACACACCACCGGGTAAAACCAAACCACTGACGGCAGATAAAAGCTCCACCTGCCGCCCCCGGTTCCGCTCTATATCTTTTTCTGTTATCGACCACTTGGCGTCCGGATTTCTCCGCAGCACCCCGATTCCTGAGCACGGAGCATCCAAAAGCACCCGATGAAATCGGCCGGAATGTTTTTCATTTAAGGGCTTTTTGAAGTCGTGCAGACAGGTTTTCACAATGGAAACACCCAGTCGTTTCATCTCCGATTCCAGTTTCCTGAGTTTTTGTTCGTCCTTGTCCGTTGCCAGGAGGGTCCCCTGATTCCTCATCAACTGAGCGAGGTGACCGGTTTTTCCACCCAAACCGGCACAGGCGTCCAGAACCGATTCACCCGGTAAGGGATCCAAGAGCAGAGAGACCAGCTGTGCGGCCTCGTCCTGGACTTGAAAAAGCCCCTCTTTAAACGGCTTCATGGACGGGATGGATAATTTTGGATTTCTGAAAACAATCCCGTCAGGTGAAATCGCGGTTTCACGAATGGATTCCACATGGGAGTTCAACCGTTCCAGCAACTGCTTCCGGGTTGTTTTTAGTGTGTTGGTTCGAACCGATATCGGAGGAATGGTATTGACGGCATCACAACGCGTTGAGGTGCCTTGAGTACCGAAACGATCCAGCCACCGCCGGATCAGCCATTGGGGAAAGGCTTTTTCCACGGCCATTGCGGCCGCAGGGTTTTTCTCAGGATCAGGCAGTGTTACGGATAAGTGATCTCTCGATATCCCGCGCAAAAGCCCGTTGACGAAACCGGTTACCCAGCGGGGGGCATCTGATTTTGCCAATTCCACCGAGGTGTTTACTGCAGCAGAATCCGGTATCCGGGTCAGATAAATAATTTGATAGGCACCCATGCGAAGGATATTTAAAACTTTAGGCTCGATTCGTTTCAGAGGAGTTTTTGAAAAATGTCCGATGATCCAGTCCAGTCGGCCCCGCCACCTTAACACCCCAAAGACCAGTTCGTTGAATAGATTCCGATCCGGTTTGGAAAGCTTTCCGATCTGAACCGCAGAATCATCTAAGATGAGATCGAGTATTTGGTCTTCACTTTCCAGTCGGTTTATTACCGATAACGCCAGACGGCGAGGGTCAGCAGGGAGGTCGGTTTTGGTTCCTTTTCGTGTGGGCTTCGACTCGCGTTTCACGTTTCAATTCAGCCTAGCCTTGCGCCTGGTGGAATTTTGTGACCGCGCAAAAACTCATTTACCGGCAACCGTTTTCCGGATTCGCCCTGGAGTTCCAGAATGGACAAAGCCTTCTCTCCGGCGGCAACTCTGAGTTCGTCGGCAAATCCTCTAATAACCGTCCCGGGAGGTTCTGGCAACTCCATTTTTCCGATTTCCGCACGATAGATTTTGATGCGTCGATTCTGATAAACAGTAAACGCGCACGGCCATGGATTCATGCCGCGAATGAACGTCTCTATTGTCTCTGCCGGATTTTCCCACTTGATAAGCCCGTCTTTTTTTTGAAGCATCGGCGCATAGGTGGCGGCGGAGTGATCCTGCGGAATGGGACGGATCGCCCCGGTTTCAATCCCTTTCAATGTTCTGATGAGAAGATCCGCACCGATTTCAGACAGACGGTCATGAAGGGTTCCGGCGGTATCTTTAGAAGTAATATCCGTCGATTCGGTCAAGAGAATATCTCCGGTATCCAAACCTTCATCCATGAGCATGGTGGTTATGCCGGTCTGGGTTTCCCCGTTTATGATGGCCCACTGAATGGGTGCCGCACCGCGGTATTTCGGAAGCAGAGAGGCGTGTATATTGATGGCCCCGAACTTTGGGAGGGTGAGGATATGTTTCGGCAGGATATGGCCGAATGCTGCGACAACTAATAAATCAGGTTCGATTTGTTTTATTCGAGCCTCGAACCAGTCCGCTCGGATCGATTCGGGCTGAAGTGTTTCATATCCGAGGGCTATAGCGGTTCGCTTAACAGGGGGGGATATGACTTTTCGTCCCCGGCCTTTCGGGCGATCCGGTTGAGTAACCACCGCCTCAACGGCGTATCCGTGCTCGTGAAGGGATTCTAGCGGGGGCACCGAGAAATCGGGAGTACCCATGAAAACGATCTTCACTGTTCGTCACTTCTTTTGAGCTGTTTGATAATCCGTTTTTTATACAATTCCCGTTTGAGTTTGCTGATCCGGTCAATAAAAAGCGTTCCGTTTAAATGATCGATCTCATGCTGTAATACGATGGCCAATAATCCCTCGGCATCGAATCGGAGCGGATTCCCGTCCCGATCCACCCCTTCCATAAGAATCGACTCGGCTCGTTTCACATCGGCTCGGTAGTCGGGAACGCTTAAACAGCCTTCATCTTCAGATAGGACTTCGCCCTCGCTTGAAATAATTTTTGGATTGATCAATACATGAAGCTCCCGGTTCTCGTCCCGGGGGGCAATGTCGTATACCAGAATGCTCTTGTCGACACCCACCTGGATCGATGCCAGGCCGACGCCGGGGGCCGCGTACATGGTCTGAGCCATTCGGTCAATGATGTCCTGAAGTTTTCCGTCGATGTTTTCAACCGCTTTAGCGGTCTGCGTCAGAAAACTATCCGGGAAGGTATGGATCCGCAACATATTCATGAATCGACTTCTTGGCTGTATTCAGGTTTCGGGTTTCGGGTTTCAGGATTTAAAGTTTGGACTGCCATCTGAAACCTGGCACCTGAAACCATGACATCATCTCAGGATATATTTCATAGATCCGAACAAATGGCTACTTGAATAAACTCCATAACCACAAACTCTAATTAATCGTATTATACCCAGCCTCCCCGTTGTCGGCAATATTTCGAATTTTGATGCCGGTGACCACCGCTGAACCGAATCCCACTAAAATCACAGGAATCATTTGAATGGCATGGCTTGCCAAAGTGAATCCGGCCGCATCTTTGACGGCAACATCGAAGATGGACATGGCAAACACCCCACCGGCTTCCCACACCCCCCAGAACCCGGGCACCGACGGCAGGGCAATAAAGAAACAGATAATTACCAGTACCGCGGTCATCTCAAGAAAAGTGAGTTCGATACCCGGGCTGCCAAAAGACATGACATAGTATGATAATGCAGCCGTTCCCCAGATAACTACAGAGAGAACAAAACAGGTTAATATTTTTCCAGGATCTTTGGTCATGGAGAGCCCTTGGGCGAAATTATCTACGATATGAACCAGGGGAATACAAATTTTTTCTTTGAATGTCTCTTTCCCGGTTGAACCGATAAAGAAAAGCACATGAGGTATACGGTGTATGAGACGGTTTATGATACTGCGGGTTTTCTCAATGGTTACCAATACGATCCCTGCCAGCAGCACCAGACATATTTGAAGCATACCGATACCGATCGTTTCAAGGGTTTGTCGATTGAGCTCGTATTTACCGAAGGTCATGGTCAAATCGGGCCTGATCTTTACCGTAGCGAGAACCACCGCAAAAAGGATGATTAACAGCGCGATATCAAAGACCCGTTCTGCTGCCACCGTAGCCAAACCGGTAGAGACCGGGAAATTATCTCTCTTACTCAAGATCATGGGTCTGGCCACTTCTCCGAGCCGACCCGGCAGGATACAATTGATCATAAAACCGATCATCAGGGGATGAAAAGCTCTCCAGAAACTGACCCTTTGCGAGGAGGCCAAAATAATTTGCCACCGTACCACTCTGACGACAAAACTGAAAATAATGAGAAAAGTCGCGGGTATCACCCATAAATAGTTAATGGATGCCAGATAATCGATCAGTTCAAGAATCGGAACATTTCGGAAGGCAAGATAGAGTGCGGCAGCCGACAGAATTATTCCCACTGTCAGGGAGATGGTTAAATTCTTTTTCATATGCGCAACAGCATCAACAGAAACTCGGTATCCGACTCACGGGCTAAATGGATAGAAGTTCGCTTGTTTTCTGGATATCCTTTTTGATTTGTTCGGACAATTCTTCAACCGAATTGAATTTGATTTCATCTCTCAGCCGGCTGACAAAATTGACACGGATTTTTTCTCCATATATGTCTTCGTTGAAATCGAGGATGTGAACTTCAACCGTAAAACATTGATCTTCAAAAGTAGGACTGTACCCGATGTTTGCGACCCCTTTATACGGTTTTCCCAATCGCTCGACGGTAACGGCATATACCCCTTCTTTCGGACAAAGCTCATCCTGGAGATTGATGTTTGCAGTGGGAAACCCCAGGAGTTTCCCTCCCCGGTCCCTGCCGGCAACCACTTTTCCCCTCATCTGATAATCCCGCCCCAGAAGCTTCCCGGCTTCAATGACATTGCCGTCCATGACCAATTCACGGATAAGCGTGCTGCTGGTGCGGCCGGGAAGACTATCGGGAACCTTGATCCAGTCGGCAACAATAACCTCAAAGCCAAGTCGGTCACCATCGGCTTGCAAAGTGGCGAGTGTGCCTTCCCGATTTTTCCCGTATGTGTAATCTTTTCCGACCACGATAGCCTTCATCCCGATACGTTTCACCAGAAGATCCTCAACAAAATCTTCAGCGGGCAATGCGGCAAATTCCGGGGTAAACGGCACACAAAGCAGAACATCAAGGCCGGACCGCTCCATGAGCTCGATTTTCTGCTCATACAAGGTGATTAAAGGGGGTTGGCCGTTTTGCTTTAACACACGGATGGGATGGGGCTCAAAAGTCATGGCGATGGATGTGCCGTTGAGTTGATTCGCTTTTTCAATAACCTCGTAAAACAGGGCCTGGTGACCGATATGGACACCATCAAAGTTTCCGATGGTAATTACCGCATTCGGATAGGGAGATGTTATTTTTTCAATATTTTCTATAAGTTCCATATTCAATTACAACACGGGTCGTCTGTATAAAGAATTCTCCGCTCCGGCCAATGGAAATATACGCTCACCATACCCCTGACAATTTAGAAGATCTCGCTTGACAGGATTTTTAAACGTATATATATAAAAAAACTTATCAATGAAATCAATCTTTTTTCATGTGCCGAAGTGGCGGAACTGGTAGACGCGCTAGGTTCAGGGTCTAGTGGGGGTTTCCCCGTGGAGGTTCAAGTCCTCTCTTCGGCACCACAAAACGTAACCATGGAAAGCGCAATTTCAACATTGCGCTTTTCTGTTTGAAGGATTTTCAAAGGGCGTTATGGGTTGGTTGGGAAAAATGGTGGGCGGTACCATCGGATTTGCTCTGGCGGGACCCCTGGGAGCCATCGCCGGGGCTGCATTCGGGCATGCCTTCGATACGACGGCCGAAAGCAATCTCGCGGAACAGCGACCCGCCCTCTCCAACGGAGAAACAGCGCAGCTCACTTTTTTTGTCGCCGCTTTTTCCATGCTGGCCAAACTGGTGAAGGCGGACGGCCGCATCGGAAAAGAGGAAATCGATACCATTGAGCGGTTCATGGTGGCGGATCTGAATCTGGATCCGGAAAGCCGGCGATATGCCCGGAACATTTTTCAGACTGCGCTCCATTCCCACGAAACCTTTGAGCAGTTCGCCGCCCAGTTCTATCAACAGTTCCAATACCAACCGCAGTTCTTGGAATTATTGGTCGATATTCTCCTGAGGGTAGCCGTAGCGGATGGCGGATTAAATGAAAATGAGGAACGCATCATTTACAGCGCAGTTCGCATTTTCAATTTCAATGAAGCAAAATATCAGACGTTTCGTTCCAAGTATGTCAGTGATGTTGAAAAATATTATGCCGTTTTGGGCTGCAGTACAAAAGATTCCATTGATCGGATCAAACAGCAGTATCGAAAACTTGCACAGGACTATCATCCTGATAAAATCGTATCAAAGGGGCTGCCCGAAGAGTTTGTCAAATTTGCCAACGATAAATTCCGGGAGATTCAACACGCATACGACACCGTCAAAAAAGAAAGGGGAATCCGGTAATACAGGCTTCGCTTTTCCTCACACCAGCCCCTGGTCCAACATAGCCTCCACCACCTTCACAAATCCCGCAATATTGGCGCCATTGACATAGTTGCCGGGTGTTCCATACTCCTCAGAGGCATCCAGGCAGGTCTTGTGAATGCTCTTCATGATAATATGCAGACGGTGTTCCACTTCCTGGCGCGGCCAATTGAGCCGCATGCTGTTCTGGGACATTTCAAGACCCGAAACCGCCACGCCTCCGGCATTTGCAGCCTTTCCGGGGCCGTAAAGAATTTTGTTGTCCTGTAAAATTTCGACCCCCTCCGGTGTTGTGGGCATATTGGCTCCTTCACTTACCAATTTCACGCTGTTGTTCACCAGGTTTTGAGCGTCGCTTTCGTTGATCTCGTTCTGGGTGGCACTTGGAAAGGCACAGTCTGCTTTCTGATTCCATAAAGGGTTGGAGTCTGCCGACGGGTCGGCAGGTGTATACACCGCTTCAGGATATTTGTCGGCGTATTCTTGGATTCTGCCCCTCTTGACATTCTTCAGCAGCTTTACATACTCCAGTTTCTCGCTGTCGATTCCGGCTTCATCAAAGATATACCCGGAAGAATCGGAAAGCGTGACAACCTTTCCTCCCAACTCCAAAATTTTCTCGGTAGTGAACTGAGCGACGTTTCCCGAACCGGATACCAGGCAGGTCTTTCCCTCGAGCGTGGTGTTTTGGGTGGCCAGCATTTCGGCCGCAAAAAAAACGGATCCATAGCCGGTGGCTTCAGGCCGGATAAGACTTCCCCCCCAATTAATGCTTTTTCCGGTCAAAACGCCGGTGAACTCGTTTTTCAGTTTTTTATACATCCCGAAAAGAAAGCCGATTTCCCTGGCCCCGACCCCGATATCTCCGGCCGGTACATCCGTGTCCGGTCCGATATGCCGGAATAGTTCACCCATAAAGCTCTGGCAGAATTTCATCACCTCACTATCCGATTTTCCTTTGGGATCGAAATCGGACCCGCCTTTACCGCCCCCCATGGGTAAAGTGGTTAATGCATTTTTAAACACCTGTTCGAAGGCCAAAAACTTCAGTATTGACAGGTTCACGGAAGGATGGAAACGAAGTCCGCCTTTGTAGGGCCCCAGGGCGCTGTTCATCTCAATTCGAAATCCCCTGTTGACCTGAACTTCTCCCCGATCATCCATCCAGGGCACTCGAAACATGATGACCCGCTCCGGCTCTGTTATCCTTGCAGGAATCTTGGCCTGTCGATATTCCGGATTTCGATCCAGAACCGGTTTTACAGATTCCATTACCTCATGTACAGCCTGATGAAATTCTTCTTCGCCCGGATCCCTTGACTGGACATATGCCATAATGTCTTCCATAATGGCCCTCCTTTTTTTAGGTTTCCATAGGATTTTTACAGGGAAAATGGGTTTTTTCCACTTTTCCGGCATCCCTTCCTACCACAAACAAATCGGTTTGTTCAATGGCCTTTTCACTTCTTGATCTTTTATTATTTGAGCCCATATAATACTCAAAATTGCGACTCTTTAATGGAAAAAACCGATGCCTTTAAAAGTAATGGCCATAAATGGAAGAAAACCGCCGGTGCTTGCTGTTTTATGCCATTCGTAATAAGATTTCGGACCCTATAGCGATTATCCGCGGGATCGGTTTTCGGCTCCATTAGCTCATCGGATTTGTGGTTTTGTGATACGGAAATTCCGATTAAGCGGAAAACGATGAAAAACACGGGAGGAATATGAAGAAGAAAAGCATCTGCTACGGTGCATTGATCATAATCGGGATTTTCATCCTATACTTCGGAGTCAAGATATATACGGAGAAAACGGTACAACGAAATATCGACAATGAAATTCGGAAAATTACTCAATTTGCCGATGTCAAATACGATGATTTGCAGGTGGATATCCTCGGACCGAGTATCCGTTTAAAGGATGTGGTCATCACGCCCAAATTTTGGAAGGAAGAGATACGCATTGATGAGGGCGTATTTTACGATTTAAAAAACGAAGACGGGATACCTTCCAATATTCGTTTCAATCTGGAAGGCATCCATTTCAAAATAACACGGCCCAATAGTTTTTTGAAACCCTATATCGATTCCATGGGGCTGGAGAATGTTAAGGCGGATCTGGAGTGTGCGGTATCCTATGATAAAAAAGACCGTATTTTAAACGTTAAACAGATCAAGCTGGGCGCAGGCGGGGTAGGTAAAGCGCAATTGAGCCTGCGTCTGAAAAACTTCGATCCGGAAACCATTGGTTCCCTCCCACAAAACATAGTGCTGTTGCTCATCACCCTATCGGGGGTTTCTATCGAAAGCGCGGAAATCAAATACCAAGATGAAACCCTGATGGATAAAATCATTACTGTCGCAGCCAGACAAAAATCACAACAGGCAGACGACTATTATCAAAGCATTGTTCAACGGCTTGAACAGGCATTTGAAAATGAAACCGACCCGGATGTAAAAACGGCCATAAAAGGCATCCTGGACTTTATGAAGAAAAAGGATAAAGTATCAATCATGGTGGCCCCGAAGAGGCCGGTGCCTATTGGAAAGCTTTACTGGATAAGGGACCTCAAACGCCTGGTCGACCTGCTCGGTATAAAAATCGCCGCCTGACCATCGACCCATCCTGCATCATTCAGAAGTCAGCGACAGTGGTGGAGAAAGAGTTTAATTGAAAAAAGATCCCGCCATTAAGAAATCCCGATCTCATAGCGACTATCGGTTATATCTTTATGTCTTTTTATTGGCGATCGGGGTTCGAAGCCTTTTTCTTATTTTTATAGATGAACCGATCTTGTTTAACAAATACCCCTATTTTGCGGAAAAACTTGCAGAGGGTGTCGATATCGGTGAGCGCCTACTGGATTTAAGCCCATTTTACCTCTATTTCCTCACCCTTATCAAAAAGATACTGAACCTGGATTGGATTTATGTGAAGACGATTCAATCCATCATCGGAGCGTCAAACAGCCTGCTCCTATTGATTTTAGGAACCCGACTCTTTAACAGAGAAACAGGAATCCTGTCCGCCATAATCTATGCGGTCTACGGCAATCTTATTATTCTGGAGTCGACTTTAGAGCCGACCGTATTTGTCCTGCTATTTAATTTGCTGACGCTTCTTTTTTTAATCGCATCAAGAACCCAACATCGACCAAAACAACACCGGAACCGCATGCTCGTTCCGGCCGGATTGTTCTGCGGTATATCCATCATCACAAAGCCAAGCTTCTTGCTGTTTCTTCCCATAGGTGTCTGTTTCTTATTTATTTCATCACCCGGAGAAGATTTGATGAATATAAGGATCCGACAATCGATCGTCTTTCTCACACTGTCTGTTCTGATTATACTTCCCATTACGGTAAGAAACTATGTAAAATTTAACGATTTCGTGCTGGTAACGGCAGATGCAGGCAAAGTATTTTATCATGGCAACGGAAAAGGTGCTTCAGCCCTGGAAGGCATTGCGCTGGTCGATGAAGGATTCTCTGAGGAAAGTGCCAAAGAGCCTGATTATGCCCATGTATTATATAGAGAGGCCGCTAGAACCTTAAGCGAAAGGAATCTATCTCCATCAGAATCCTCTAAATTCTGGTTTCAAAAAACCTTTGCCGAAATCATTCAAGACCCCACGGCCTATCTTCTCCTTCAGGCGAAGAAGTTTTTTTACTTTTTCAATGATTACGAAATGCATTATATCGCATCCGCATACAAAGAATATAAGCAATCTCTTTCTTTTCCCTTTATTCGGTACGGCGTAATCGCTGCATTGGGTATTCTGGGAATGCTCCTATCTCTCAAATACTTTCATCGTCTGTTTCTGGTTTATGGGATAATGCTCATATATCTGCTGTCCGGGCTGCTGTTTCTGGTGCAGTCTCGATATCGACTGCCGGCCGTGCCATATCTTTGCCTGTTTGCCGGTTTTGCCGTATCCTGCCTAAAGGATACCATCTATCAGAAGAGATACAGATCCGCTATGGTCTATCTTACGGTTGTTGTTCTTTCATTTATAATGGTACGTTTTGCTTATCGTGTTGAAATCAACACAATGGAACGATGGCAGAAAGCAACTAAAATTCACTACCTCATGGAAGCCCGGCCGTCTTTTCGCATGGGAAAATATGATATGGCTGTCGCACAATTGGATCGATGCCTGGCCCTGGCCCCTAATTTCAGTCCGGCCTACAATCTCAGAGGCAAAAGCCATGGAATGCTCGGAAACTACTCGGAAGCCCTTAAAGATTTCTCAATCGTGATCCGATTGAGTCCAACTCTGGCGGAAGGTTATAAGAATTTAGGTTTTACTTACCTTATCCTGGGAAAGAAAGAAGCGGCAAAGTCCAACTTATTGAAAGCCGTCTCCCTTGCACCGGATGATAATAAGATAAAAGAAGCACTCGGGCAACTCAAGGTGCGGTAACGATATCTGCTATGCTTTCTCATTTCTTACATCTATTCTATCTTTTGGGATTAAGCGTCGTTGCTGCAGGATATGGGCTATATTGTCTGCAAAAGGCATCTCTCGGCTTCGTTACCCTAACGGAAAAACTCGTTTTCTCAATCGCAATCGGGTTTTGCGCACTCGGTTATACCGTCTTTTTTCTTGCAGCAACCCGAACCCTTTATGCGGTAAATATCCACATCATCTCCGGTCTATTCACACTGTTGGCCGGCTGCGGCTGGATGACGCTTGTCAAATCTTATGTTGGGTCGCTCCGCATGGAAAATCACCGCAAATTATCAAAACCGGATCAATGGGCCGGGCTCATTTTACTCTCCGCTGTCATCATTGGATTGATGTTCGTACTCACCCCTGCTACCGGCAATGATGCATTGTCCTATCATCTTGCTGCCCCCAAAGAATTCCTCTCACACAAAGGATTTTTCTTCATACCCGGAAATCTCTTTTCAAACTATCCGCTGTTTGGTGAGATGTTATATCTGATCGGTCTTTTTTTTAACGGTGATATCACGGCCAAAGGTATTCATTTTCTGATGGCCCTGTTGGTAATGGTGAGCATGTATGAGTTTTCTAAAACACATATCTCCGTTGAATCCCCTCGATATATCCCCGCACTGATCTTTTTTACGATTCCTTCCGTCTTCATGATCGCTCAAAAAGCTTATACCGATCTGGCTCTGACGTTTTTCGTGTTTTTATCGGTCTGGGCATATGCCAACTGGTATCGCCGGTCGGAAACCGGATGGCTTCTCTTATCCGGAATCTTCACCGGATTGGCGGCCGGAACCAAATATGCCGGACTTTACCTTCCTTTTTTGGGCTGCTTCGGTATTTGCATGGCCGCCAGAAACCGGAGAAACTCTGTTCAACATGCTGTCCGCAGTCTGCTGATCTATATTATTGCTTTTTTAGTTACCGGAAGTCCCTTTTATATTAAAAACTGGATATTAACCGGAAATCCGCTAT
>DUZK01000098.1 GCA_013349495.1 Deltaproteobacteria bacterium | reverse complement strand
ACAATGTAACGATCAGTGCGGAGTTGATCACGCCGATAGCCATGGAGAAGGAGTTGCGGTTTGCGGTACGTGAAGGTGGACGGACCGTGGGCGCCGGTGTGGTCAGTGATATTGTCGAATAAGTGTAAAGGAGTTACCTGTGAGAGTGATCGTCACCCTTGCCTGCACAGAGTGTAAGCAGAGAAATTATACAACCACAAAAAACAAACGGACCACTCCAGATAAACTTGAATTTCGCAAGTATTGTCGATTCTGCCGAACTCATACGCTTCACAAGGAAACAAAATAGAGTAGATTCGGTTCAACACTGAGGCTCCGGTTATTAATGTATGGTTATGCAGGCCAGTAGCTCTAACGGTAGAGCGTCGGACTCCAAATCCGGGTGTTGGGGGTTCGAATCCCTCCTGGCCTGCCACACCATTATCGAATAAAGCTCGAAGCTGACGGCCAAGGATAAGCCTATTTGTCTCAACTTTGAGCTTTCATTATTTTAGGAGAATAATGGGACGCATACAGAAAAAGAAAACATCGACGAAGGCGAAAAAGAAAAAACAACAGGATGAAGCTCCGGCCAAGCAAAAGAAGGAGAATGAAGCGTCGGGTCAGAAACGCCTGAGCTTGGTCAGCTCTCAAAATGAACCGGAAAAAAGGCCTGAAGAGCAGAAGAGACCTGCGGTTGTTACCAAGTCGGTTTCAGAAAAAAATATACTGCAGAAAGGGCTTCAATTCCTCAGGGAAGTCAAGGTCGAGCTCAAAAAGGTCACCTGGCCTTCACGGAAACAAACCCTCGGCTCAACTTTGGTTGTGATTATTCTGGTAATGGTTATATCTCTGTTTTTGGGAGTCGTGGATATAGGATTGTCCGGAATCATCCGAGTGGTTTTACAATAACGAAGGAGCATAAGAGTGGCACTGAATTGGTATATCATCCATGTTTATTCCGGGTTTGAGAATAAAGTGAAATCAGCCCTGGAGGAACGAGCGGCGATCTCTCCTCATCCGGAAAAGTTCGGTGAGATCGTTGTCCCAACCGAGCAGATTGTTGAGCTGGTTAAAGGGAAGCGGAAAACGTCGTCTCGAAAATTCTATCCCGGATATTTACTGGTTCAATTGGAACTGGATGATGAAACGTGGCACATCGTAAACGATACCGCGAAGGTGACCGGGTTTTTGGGTGGAAGAGACAAACCGACACCGATTTCAGATGAAGAGGTGGATCAGATCCTCAGCCGAATGGAGGCAGGAAAACTTAAACCGAAACCCAAGTATTTTTTTGAATACGGAGATGAAATCAGAGTCACCGACGGACCGTTTACCAACTTTAACGGGACCGTTGAGGAAGTGAATCCTGAGAAGGGAAAAATCAGGGTTTTGGTTAGTATTTTCGGCCGTTCTACGCCGGTGGAACTCGATTTTGTTCAGGTAACCAAATTGTAGCGTTCGTTCGGCGTTTTGAATGTGAAAAATAGAAATGAATTTGGGGGAATAGAATTCAATGGCGAAAAAGATATTAACACAAATCAAACTTCAGGTTGTAGCCGGTAAAGCGAATCCCTCGCCTCCCATCGGTCCTGCGTTAGGACAGCACGGCGTTAATATTATGGATTTTTGCAAAGCCTTTAATGCGAAGACGGCCAATGATGAAGGGTTGATCATTCCGGCGGTGATTACCGTTTATCAGGATCGATCCTTTACGTTTATCACCAAGACGCCGCCTGCATCTGTGCTTTTGAAAAGGGCGGCACAGATCGCCAAAGGCGCGGGAGATCCGAAACGGGACAGGGTCGGTAAAGTGACCCAGGGGCAAGTGGAAGAAATCGCCAAAATGAAAATGATCGATTTAAACGCAAATGACTTGGAAGCAGCTTGCCGGATCATCAGCGGAACGGCCAGAAGCATGGGAATTGAAGTCGAGGGATAATAACTCGACGCACGAAGCTTGAAACCAAGTGATGAAGGAGAAATATTACCAATGCCGAAGCGGGGAAAAAAATATTCAGATTCAAGAAAAAAGGTGGACAGGCAGAAACGGCACGATTTTTTTGAGGCGGTTCAATTGGCCCTTGACGCATCGTATGTCAAATTTGATGAGACCGTGGATGTTGCCGTCCGTCTTGGTGTCGATCCTCGGCACGCTGATCAGATGGTCCGAGGGACCGTGGTTCTGCCCAATGGCATCGGGAAAGAGGTAAAGGTTCTCGTTTTTGCAAAGGGAGAAAAGGAAAAAGAAGCCCTCGATGCCGCGGCCGATTTTGTCGGAAACGATGATCTGATCGAAAAAATCAAAGAGGGGTGGTTCGGGTTTGATAAGGCGGTGGCGACCCCGGACATGATGGGATCTGTGGGAAAAATAGGTAAACTCTTAGGCCCCCGCGGTCTCATGCCCAATGCAAAAACCGGAACCGTTACCTTCGAGGTGGGAAAAGCGGTCAGCGAGCTGAAGGCGGGAAAGATCGATTTCCGGGTGGAAAAAGCCGGAATCGTCCATGCCCCTTTGGGGAAAGTATCCTTCGGTACCGAGAAGATCGTCCAAAATCTGGCAGCCTTTTTGGAAACCATTATGCGTCTAAAACCGGCTGCAAGCAAAGGGACATATCTTAAGACCATCTCCGTTTCAACGACCATGGGGCCGGGTATCAGTATCGATACGGCACAGCTCAAAGAATTGGCCCGATAACCGGAATCGAGACATCCTCTTCGGAGGGATCCGGGCATCGGTAGTCGGATAAACATATGAAACAGGCGGTACGGATTCCGGCCGCTCAATTAAATAAGTCCTGTCAAAGACCGTGGGTTCACTTGTCTGGTGTTTAATCGGCATTGCCGGCCTACCGAGACAGGGGGGAATTTTCGATTTACGAATTACGATTTTCGATTTACGAATTGAAAAGTTCGGATTCCACACAAGTGAGAACCGATACGCATGGACCGAAAATCGTAAATTAAAAATCGAAAATTCAAAGCCTTCGGTTTTTCAGGTCACGAAGGGAGGTGTGTCAACCAGTGAAACTTGATGAAAAGAAAAACGTCGTCTCAGATCTGCATAAACGGCTATCAAGCGCCAAAGTGGTGATTGTTACCGATTATAAGGGCCTGGATGTCACCACCATGAATCGTTTGAGAAGGCAGCTCGGAGAGATCGAGTGCGAGTATCAGGTGGTGAAAAACACGCTGCTGATCAGAGCTTCTGAAGAAACCGGTGTCGCGCTCATCAAAGATGATTTCAAAGGCCCGAATGCTTTAGCGTTGAGCTACGAAGACCCGGTTGCCCCGGCAAAAGTATTGACGGATTTTGCCAAAGAAAACCAACGGCTTGAAATAAAAATAGGGGTGATGGGCAGTCGTGTGCTCGATTTAAACGACATTAAAGCCTTATCGTCTTTGCCGTCCAGAGAGGTTCTCTTGGGGCAACTGCTTTCAGCATTCAACGGGGTGCCTGCGGCTTTTGTTCGAGTATTGAACGGTATTCCGCAGCAGTTCCTTAATGTATTGCAGGCCATTAAAGAACAGAAAGAAGCAGCGTAAAGATTAAATGATCGTTATTCAAAAGAATGAAGAATCGGAGGAAATAAGAAGATGGCTGATATAACAAAAGAAGATGTCATTGAGTTCATTTCAAATATGTCTGTTTTAGAGTTGTCGGAACTCGTTAAAGAGATGGAAGACAAATTCGGTGTCTCCGCCGCCGCGCCTGTGGCCATGATGGCCGCTATACCCGGAGCAGAAGCCGGTGCGGCAGCAGAAGAGAAAACCGAATTTGATGTTGTTCTCATTGCAGCAGGAGATAAGAAGATCCAGGTGATTAAGGAAGTTCGCGCCATCACCGGGCTGGGGTTAAAGGATGCAAAGGCATTGGTGGATGAGGCGCCAAAACCGGTTAAAGAAGCCGTTTCCAAAGATGAGGCGGAAAAGATAAAGGCACAGCTGGAAGAAGCGGGTGCACAAGTCGAGCTGAAGTGATCGGGATCCATGAATCCCGATAACGGCTTTGGTGATGTGGGGTGGAAAGAGCTGATCGTTTCACCCCATATTCAAATGGTTCGTTTTCCAAATATTTGGAGATAATATGACTGGCATGCCCAAGGCAAATAAAAGAATTAGAAAAGATTTCGGTCGAATCAAGGAGGTCATTGAAATCCCTGATTTGATCGGAATGCAACGGGGATCATACCGTCGGTTTCTGCAGATAGATGTTCCCCCGGATAAACGGAAGGAAATCGGTCTGCAGGCCGTATTTAAATCCGTATTCCCCATCAAGGATTTTACCGGCAGCGCGTCGCTGGAATTTGTATCCTACCGGTTCGGTGAAGTGAAGCACAGGGTTGAGGAATGCATCCATCGGGGAATGACCTATGAACTGCCGGTACGGATCACCGTCCGGCTGGTGGTATATGATGTCGGGAAAGAGACCGGTGTGTCCAATATCCGGGATATCAAGGAGCAGGAGATCTACTTCGGCACCATCCCCTTGATGACGGAAAAGGGAACATTCATTATCAACGGGACGGAACGGGTGGTGGTCAGCCAGCTCCACCGTTCCTCAGGGGTCTTTTTTGATCATGATAAAGGGAAAACCCACTCCAGCGGAAAGATCATTTATGCATCCCGAATCATACCGGTTCGGGGGTCATGGATCGACATGGAGATCGACCCCAAGGATATCGTCTACATCCGTATCGACCGGCGCCGCAAATTTCCCGTTACCATTTTGTTCAAGGCCTTCGGTTATACTACCGAGGATCTTCTCAGCTATTTCTATGAAACCGAAAAGATCTTTGTGCTGGGAAAACGATATGTAAAGGCGTTTAATCCGGACCACCTGAAATCACAGCGGTCCCGTCGTGATATCAAGGATCCGAAAACAGGTGAAATACTGGTCCGTAAAGGGCGCATTTTCACCAAACGAGCCATCCGGCAACTGATATCCGGAGAAGCGGATACCATTCCCATAAGCCCGAACGATGTTTTGGGTCGTGTGTTTGCCGCCACCATCATTGATCCCCGGAGTGGAGAGACGGTGGTTCAATCCAACCAAGAGGTGGATGACGAAGCCTTGACCAAGCTTAAAGATGCGGGCATCGGTGAATTCGAAATCCTATTTATCGACGGAACTTCCAGCAGCGACTCGATTCGGAAAACCCTGCTTCTGGATAAGGTGGACAGCAAACAGGATGCATTGATTGAGATTTATCGGCGCCTTCGTCCCGGTAATCCGGCAACGCCGGAAGTGGCGCAGGAATTCCTCGACCATTTGTTTTTTAAATCTTCCCATTATGATCTTTCCGGAGTGGGCCGATTAAAAATCAATCTTAGGCTGGGGATTGACACCCCGGTAGCCGTCAACACGCTGCGAAAAGAAGATATCCTGCTCACCGCAAAAACTCTGGTGGGACTGAGAGACACCCAAGGGGTCGTGGACGACATCGATCATCTGGGCAACCGAAGGGTGAGAGCTGTGGGTGAACTGCTCGAAAACCAATATCGGATCGGATTGGTGCGGATGGAGCGGGCCATAAAGGAGCGGATGAGCCTGCAAGAAGTCGATGCACTCATGCCCCATGATTTGGTGAATCCGAAACCGGTTTCGGCAGTGGTGAAAGAATTTTTCGGAACCAGTCAGCTCAGCCAATTCATGGACCAGACCAACCCTCTGTCGGAAACCACGCACAAGCGACGGCTCAGCGCCCTCGGTCCCGGGGGGCTTACGCGCGAGCGAGCCGGGTTTGAAGTGAGAGACGTTCATCCCTCCCATTACGGTCGGATTTGTCCCATTGAAACGCCCGAAGGACCCAATATCGGTCTCATCGTCTCGTTGGGGACGTACGCCCGGGTGAACGATTATGGATTCATCGAAACCCCGTACCGGGTGGTTAAAGGCGGCAAGGTCACTAGTGAAGTCCGGATGTTAAGTGCATTTGAAGAAAAAGAGCACCCCATTGCACAAGCCAATGCACCGGTGGACGGCAAAGGGAACTTTATCAATCCGCTGGTTACCTCCCGGGTCGCCGGTGAATTCATGATGGTAAACCGGGAAGACATCGAATTGATGGACATCTCCCCCAACCAATTGGTGAGTGTCTCAGCGTCTCTCATTCCGTTTCTTGAAAATGATGACGCCAACCGGGCCTTGATGGGTTCCAACATGCAGCGGCAGGCCGTGCCGTTGATCAAGAGTGAAGCGCCTTTGGTGGGGACCGGTATCGAAAAGGTCGTTGCAAAGGATTCCGGTGTGGCTGTGGTTGCGGATCGCGATGGGGAAGTGGTGGACGTGGATGCATCCCGTATCGTACTGAAACACGATCCTTCCGGGGCTGAATTTCAAAAACCGGTTTCCATCTACAATCTGTCAAAATTTATACGTTCCAATCAGAATACCTGTTTCAATCACCGACCGGTGGTCAGAAAGGGGCAGTCCATAGAAGCCGGGGAGATCATCGCAGACGGTCCGGCAACGGACAGAGGCGAATTGGCCCTGGGTAAGAATGTTACGGTGGCCTTCATGCCGTGGGGTGGTTATAATTTCGAAGACTCGATTCTGGTTAGTGAGCGACTGGTGCGGGACGGCGTATATACATCGGTTCACATTGAAGAGTTTGAGGTGGTATCCAGAGATACCAAACTCGGTAAAGAGGAGATTACGCCGGATATTCCCAATGTGGGGGAAGAAGCTTTAAAAGATTTGGATGAAAGCGGAATTATCCGTCTCGGCGCCGAGGTCAATCCCAGCGACATACTGGTTGGGAAAATAACCCCCAAGGGAGAAACACAGCTCTCGCCTGAAGAAAAGCTGCTGCGCGCCATTTTCGGCGAGAAAGCCGGAGATGTTAAAGATACCTCCCTTCGGGTGCCCCCCGGGGTTGAAGGAATCGTTATCGATGCCAAGGTCTTTTCCAGAAGAGGGATCGAGAAAGACAATCGGATTCGTGAAATCGAGGATGAAGAAATCGCATCCCTGGAAAAGGACCGGGATGACGAGCTTATGGTATGCGAAAACATGGCCCGTGAGCAGATCGCCAATCTGCTCACGGGCAAGAAGCTCGACGCCCCGCTCAAAAAAGGGAAAAAGGTCCTCCTCACGACTACCGAAAAGATCGATGCAGATAAACTTGCCAAAGTCCCCATGGCTCAATTTGAAGGGGTCGTGCTCAAAGATCCGCAACTCACCGAGCAAGTCCATGAAGTGCTGGAACAATATCGGAATCAGTGCGAATTGAGCCGGCTGGCCTTTGAAAACCAAATCAGCCGGTATGAAAAGGGCGACGATTTACCGCCGGGGGTCATTAAGATGGTGAAAGTCTATGTGGCCATGAAACGGAAACTCTCGGTAGGGGACAAGATGGCGGGTCGGCATGGAAACAAGGGAGTTGTATCCCGGGTGCTTCCCCAAGAGGATATGCCCTATTTTGAGGACGGCACCTCTGTGGATATGGTCTTGAATCCCCTGGGCGTACCGTCGCGTATGAATGTCGGGCAGATTCTTGAAATTCATTTGGGCCGGGCGGCAAAGAGCCTTGGCAATCAGATCAACGAGTTGCTGGAAGCAGACAAGATCCGTGATCTGAAACGTAAGATGAAGCGGATATTCGCAGGCTCGGATACCGAGAAAATGATCGACAAAATGAAAGAAGCCGATATCAAGGGTTTTGCACAAGAATACCGAGACGGTGTCCACATGGCAACGCCTGTATTCGACGGTGCCAAAGAGGATGAAATTAAAGTCCTTTTGGATGAAGCAGGCGTTAATCGTACCGGACAGGCGACCCTTTACGACGGGCGCACCGGAGAACCGTTTAACGGTCAGATTACGGTGGGCACCATGTATATGCTGAAACTCCACCATCTTGTGGACGACAAAATCCATGCACGATCCATCGGCCCCTATTCGCTGGTTACCCAACAGCCGCTGGGCGGAAAAGCACAATTCGGCGGTCAGCGATTGGGAGAGATGGAGGTCTGGGCCATGGAAGCCTATGGCGCCGCCCATGCCCTGCAGGAATTTCTCACCGTCAAATCGGATGACATGGCAGGTCGAACCCGGATGTATGAAAAGATCGTAAAAGGACAAAACGTACTGGAACCCGGCGTTCCGGAGTCGTTTAGGGTTTTGACCAAGGAACTGCAGGCTTTGGGTTTAAATGTGTCATTAATCGAAAAAGAAAAATAAGGAGACGACCTTGGAAGCTTTATACGATTTCTTCGCAAAACCGAAAAATCCCAGTCGATTTACGGCCGTCCAAATCGGACTGGCATCGCCGGAACAGGTTCGGCAATGGTCGCATGGTGAGATTAAAAAGCCCGAGACCATCAATTATCGGACGTTTAAACCGGAACGGGACGGATTGTTTTGTGCAAAAATATTCGGACCCACCAAAGACTACGAGTGTAACTGCGGCAAATACAAACGGATGAAGCACCGCGGCGTGATTTGCGAAAAATGCGGTGTGGAAGTCATTCAGTCCAAAGTGCGAAGAGAACGCATGGGACATATCGAGCTGGCCACCCCGGTGTCCCATATCTGGTTTTTGAAAAGTCTTCCCAGTAAGATCGGAAACATGCTGGATCTTACCTTGAAGAACATGGAGAAGGTTCTTTATTTTGACAGTTATATCGTGCTGGACCCGAAGAATACGGATTTAAGTCCGAGACAGCTCCTGTCCGAGGACAAGTACCGGGAAGCATTGGAAATATACGGAGACAAGTTCGAGGTGGGAATCGGCGCTGAGGCCGTGAAATCTTTGCTCAAGGCCATCGATTTGGATGCCGTTTATACAGAGCTCAAAGAAGAGATCCGCAATAGCGGCTCGGTTGCCAAAAGGCAGAAATTATCCAAACGGCTGAAGATCATCGATGCATTCCGAAAAAGCGGTATCGATCCGGCATGGATGATAATGGACGTCATTCCCGTGCTGCCGCCGGATTTGAGACCACTGGTTCCCCTTGAAGGTGGAAGATTCGCCACCTCGGATCTGAACGATCTTTATCGGCGCGTCATTAATCGAAACAACCGCCTCAAACGACTCATCGACCTGAAAGCTCCGGATATTATCGTACGGAACGAGAAACGGATGCTCCAGGAGTCGGTGGACGTTCTTTTCGACAACGGTCGACATGGTCGCGTCATCACCGGTACAAATAAACGTCCGTTAAAATCGTTGAGTGATACCCTCAAGGGCAAACAGGGGCGATTTCGCCAGAACCTGCTGGGCAAACGGGTGGACTATTCCGGCCGTACGGTTATTACCATCGGTCCCAACTTAAGACTCCATCAGTGCGGTCTGCCCAAGAAGATGGCGCTGGAGCTGTTCAAACCCTTTGTTTATTACCGGCTGGAGCAGAAGGGAATCGTTTCCACGGTAAAAAGTGCAAAAAAACTAGTGGAACGAGAGACCCCGGAGGTGTGGGATACCCTCGAGGAAGTGGTAAAGGAATATCCGGTGCTTCTCAACCGCGCACCCACATTACACCGGTTGGGTGTTCAGGCGTTTGAGCCCACGCTCATTGAAGGAAAGTCGATTCAGCTGCATCCGCTGGTCTGCACCGCTTTTAATGCCGACTTCGACGGCGACCAGATGGCGGTGCACATTCCCCTTTCCGTAGAGTCTCAGATCGAGGCCCGGGTGTTGATGCTGTCCAGCAATAACATACTGTCGCCGGCCAATGGTTCACCCACCATCGTACCGACCCAGGATATCGTTCTCGGCATATACTACATGACCAAGAAGCTTGAAGGATCTAAAGGTGCGGGGAAAGTCTTTGCCAGCCCGGAAGATGTTCGTTCCGCCTATGACTCCGGGGCTGTCGACCTCCATGCCGGCATCACGGTTCGCATGAACGGTGAGCGGCCGGAGACCACCGTGGGTCGAATCCTTTTATGGGAAATCATTCCAAAGGGCAACCTGATGGTGCTTCAGCACTTAATGATGACCGATGAAGCGGCCATGAAAGATGTTTTCAAGAAGATTCAAGGAGATTCGGAATTCGGCGATATGGTTCAGGAACACTCTGAAAGCTTCGACAAGGCCAATGACGGTGTTCTGGGTCTTTTGCGACAAGACGAATTTAAACGCACTTTCCGCGTCCAGGATACGGATGTCGACAGCATATACGCTCTGGAGCAAGGAGAGCTCAGCGGCCTTTTATTTTTTGATGATGCCTATCATCTCTTTAAGGTGGTTGAAAAACGTCCCGAGATTCCATTCAGCACGGTGAATCGAGTGATGGATAAGGAATCGCTGAGGAAATTGGTGGATTATTCTTATCGGCACCTCGGCCCCAAGGCAACCGTTATCCTGTCCGACCGTCTGAAAGATATCGGGTATCGATATTCCACCGAAGGCGGACTCTCCATATCCATCGATGCCATGATTATTCCTGACCTGAAGTGGGAGATTCTTAAAAAGGCGGAAGAGCAGGTGGCTGAAATCGGAAGACAATACACGGAAGGGCTCATTACACAAGGAGAGAAATACAACAAAGTCGTCGATATCTGGGCTAAAGCCACCGATGATGTTGCCAACGAGATGATGGAGGCCATGAAAAAGACAGCCCCCGGAGACGGGTCCGGGGAGAAATCGAGCTCTGGTGAATCGGCACCGGCCGTGGTTAAAGAAGGTTTCAACCCCATTTATATGATGGCGGACTCCGGAGCCCGGGGGAGCAAAGATCAGATGCGCCAGCTGGCGGGTATGCGGGGGCTCATGGCGAAACCGTCCGGTGAAATCATTGAAACACCGATTACGGCGAATTTTCGGGAAGGGCTTTCGGTGTTGCAGTACTTCATATCCACTCACGGTGCCCGAAAGGGACTTGCCGACACCGCTCTCAAGACGGCGAATTCCGGGTATTTGACCCGAAGACTGGCCGATGTGGCTCAAGATTGCGTGGTTACCGAGAAAGACTGCGGCACCTTGATGGGTGTCGAAGTGGAACCGCTTCTGGAAGGCGGTGAGGTCATTCAGCGGCTCGACGAACGGATTCTGGGTCGCACTGCACTGGAGGATATTCAAGATCCGTTTACCGAAGAATTGATTGTCAAGGCCGGAGAAGAGATCGATGAAGCAGTCGTGGAAAAGGTCCAAAATGCGGGTATTACCAGTGTCCAGATTCGATCGGTGCTGACCTGCAAAACCAAGCATGGGGTTTGTGCCACCTGCTATGGCAGGGATTTGGCCCATGGTGAGGTTGTGGAAATCGGTCAGGCGGTGGGCATCTTGGCTGCGCAATCCATCGGCGAGCCGGGCACCCAGTTGACCATGAGAACCTTTCATATCGGCGGAACGGCAAGTCGCCGGGTGGAGCAGGCCGACATCAGGGCCCGAATCGGCGGTACCATTAAATTCGACGGAATAAATGTGGTGAAAAACGCCGAGGATCAGCTCGTGGTGATGAATCGCCGGGGCGGTGAATTTGCCATTGTGAGCGATACCGGCAGGGAACGGGAACGATTTCCCGTCATCTATGGCGCACACCTGGTAGTCGGAGACGGACAGAAGGTCAACCCGGGAGATTTGCTCGCCACATGGGATCCCTTTACCACACCGATTATTACAGAGGTCAACGGTACCGTGAAATTCGGAGACATTGCAACCGGGAAAACCATGCAGGAGAAAGTCGACCCGGTTACCGGCAAATCGAGCCGCACAATCATGGACTCGAAAACCACGGAGGTCCGCCCCAGGATTTCCATCAAAGACGCTGAAGGAAAAACCGCTAAGTTGCCGAAATCATCAGGAAACGCTAGGTATTTGCTGCCCGTGGGGGCCATTCTGATGGTGGAGGAAGGAGATGAGATAAAAGCCGGGGATATTATCTCCAAACTCCCCCGGGCAACAACCAAAACCAAAGATATCACCGGCGGTTTGCCCAGGGTGGCGGAATTGTTTGAAGTCCGCAAACCCAAAGAGGCAACGATTTTGAGTGAAATCGACGGTTATGTTGCCATTGCGAAAAGCACCAAAAAAGGAAAACAAAAGGTTATCGTGACACCCATGGATGTGGGAGAAAAGAAAGAATACCTGGTTCCCCGGGGAAAACATATCAACGTCTATGAAGGAGACTATATCCGTGCCGGAGAACCCCTGATCGGAGGTTCCGCCAACCCGCAAGATATCCTAAACATTAAAGGAGAGGTGGCTCTTGCCAAATATCTGGTGGATGAGGTTCAGGAGGTTTATCGACTCCAGGGGGTTCGCATCAACGATAAACATATCGAGGTCATCGTCAGCCAAATGATGCGACGGGTTAAAATCCTGGATGTGGGCGATACCGATTTCGTTTCCGAGGAACAGGTGGATCGAATCAGGTTTCAAGAAACGAACCAGATGATGCTCGAACAGGGAAAGACGCCCGCCGTCGCCGAACCTCTCATTTTAGGGATTACCAAAGCGTCTCTGAGTACGGAAAGCTTTATATCCGCCGCTTCCTTTCAGGAAACCACCAAGGTTCTGACAGAGGCCAGTGTTTCCGGATCCAAGGATTATTTGAGAGGTCTAAAAGAGAATGTCATTATGGGTCGGCTGATACCTGCCGGAACCGGATTTCCTTCACACGGGAATATGGTGGTCAACTCCGGTTAGTAAAATGGAAATCGCCGCTAAGAGGCGGTTTCCCTGAAAAAAAAATTGATTCAAGAAACAATAAAAGGCTTGACATTTCAGTCGCAGAGGTATATTTTTTCGCTTTTTGCGCTGTGTAGGAATTCGCGATCATTTTATTAACCAGAAGGCGAGGGCACAGGGAAATACAATGCCGACCATTAACCAACTTATCAGAAAAGGCCGAACGCGCGTTAAGAAGAAAACAAACACGCCGGCACTTAGGGGTGCGCCCCAGAAACGAGGGGTTTGTACGCGGGTATACACGTCAACGCCCAAAAAACCCAATTCCGCGCTACGGAAGGTCGCAAGAGTTCGTTTGACCACCGGGGCGGAAGTTACCGCCTATATCCCGGGTGTTGGACATAATCTACAGGAGCATTCCGTGGTGCTGGTTCGCGGGGGGCGTGTGAAAGACCTGCCGGGTGTCCGGTACCATATCGTGCGGGGTACATTGGATACACTCGGAGTAGAAGACCGAAAACAGGGAAGATCCAAATACGGGGCTAAAAAACCCAAATGACAACACGATGACGTTCCCAACAATAGGGGTGTGAGCAATGCCAAGACGACGAGAAGTCCCGGAGCGACAAGTCATACCGGACCCGAAATACAGCAACAAGCTGGTATCCAAATTCATCAACAGCATCATGGCTGATGGTAAAAAGAGTGTTGCGGAGTCCATTTTATACGGCGCCTTTAAATCCATCGAAAACAAGACAAAAGAAAACCCGGTAAAGATTTTTGAAAAAGCGATTGAAAATGTGAGACCGATCATTGAGGTGAAATCGAGGCGGGTGGGGGGATCCACCTATCAGGTACCGACAGAAATAAGGCCTTCCCGCAGAACCGCCCTGGGAATTCGCTGGATCATCAGCTATTCGCGGGGCCGCTCAGAAAAGGGAATGGCAAACAAACTTGCCGGCGAACTTATGGATGCAGCAAACCAAAGAGGTGCATCCGTCAAAAAGAAAGAAGACACGCACAAGATGGCCGAAGCGAACAAGGCATTTGCCCATTTTCGCTGGTAAATATGATCCGATGCAGCGCTTGGACGTCGGATGTTATGCGCTGCATGCTGAGCTCAATGCTTTAGTATGGGAGGGAGTAAGATGGCGAAGAAGAAGTTTGAGCGAACCAAGCCGCATGTGAATGTGGGAACGATTGGTCATATTGATCATGGTAAGACGACGTTGACGGCGGCGATT
>DUZK01000097.1 GCA_013349495.1 Deltaproteobacteria bacterium | reverse complement strand
AATACCTTAACTTTAGGCACTCTAGATCACTTTAGGCACTTTAAACTTTTTCATAGGATGAAGAAACCAATTGTAATACGTAACCGTATTTAAGAATACGTGTACTTAGGCTGGCAAACAAAGAATTGGTGAAGCTGAAGGGAGAAGGTGAAGACGTAAAATTTGAATGGAAAAATAGATAGTAATTTTCCTTCCGTCAAACGTGTGATTATATAGTCCGGTGTGCACAACCTGATTCATATCCATTAGACCCACTAATTTTCTTGACATTCCCTTCATATGGAAATAGAAACGAGTAGATAATAGAAAATCACTACTACTGTGGAAGTCTTAATCATAATACTCGGTTTCATTTTTGCTCTGATCGGAATAGCTGGTTGCGTTCTTCCGGCGATTCCCGGCCCTCCGCTCAGTTTTTTGGCATTGATATTTCTCTCATATGCCAAGAATTGGACCCCTTTCAGCCAAACATTTCTGATCGTAACGGCAATACTGGCCATCATTCTGGTTGTATTAGATTACATTCTTCCCGCCATCGGTGCGAAAAAGTATGGTGCTTCCAAATTAGGAATAGGTTTTTCTGTTATCGGAATGATTGTCGGTTTTATTTTTCTTCCTCCTTTTGGTGTTTTCATCGGTGCTTTTTCCGGTGCCATTGTTGGGGAGATGATGGCCGGTAAAAGGGGAGAGGCCGCCTTGAGGGTCGGTTGGGGAATCTTTTTGAGCAATATGTTCGGTATAGGGCTCAAATTAGCATATACGAGTTTCATTTTTGCTATCTACGCAATGAAGATGTTCTGAAACAAACCGAAAGGAGATTGGCATGAAGAAAGTCAAACAGGATTTGAAAGAACTCAACAGGGATTTAAAATCACTCGTTCGGAAGACTGAAACGTTAATGAAAGCTGTGGACATGCTTGAAAAATCTCAGGCGGTTAAAGCAAAAAAAATAAAGAAAGCCGCCACAAAACCAAAAACAACAAAAAAGATGGCAGCCAAAGCATCACCTAAACCAAGGGCAGCAAAAAAGGCTGCTGTAATGAAAGCTCCCGCAAAAAAGAAAACACCAACAGACACGGACAAAGTAATCAACATTATAAAGCGGTCGAAAAAAGGCGTTTCAAAAAAGGCTCTGGCGAAAAAGACCGGTTTTGATGCCCAAAAAATTTCAAACATCGTATTTCGGGCAAACAAGACGGGAAAAATCAAAAGCAAAGACAGAGGAATATATATCGGGGCCTAATATTTACTTTAAAAATGATTCGGCAGATTAATAATGCTCCGATTAAAGATGATCAGGAGATTGATGTGCGTATCGTTATTCTATTTTTACTCATTATATCAGCACTTCCTGCATTCGGTGAGTCTGGAAATGAACAAAAAAATCCTGTCTGTGTAATCGAAACCGGGCATGGCAACATATCCGTAGAACTATTAAAGGATAATGCACCAAAGACGGTTCAGAATTTTATAGATTTAGCAGAAGGGAAAAAAGAATTTACCGATCTTCAGTCCGGAAAAAAAATAAAGCGCCCGTTCTATGATGGTCTTATTTTCCACAGGGTCATAAAGGATTTTATGATTCAGGGTGGATGCCCAAAGCGTGACGGGACCGGTGGTCCGGGTTATAAATTTGAAGATGAGATTAATGCAAAGGACGTAGGTCTTGATGATATAAAGGTGATGCAAGATGGAGGGGGTGTGCATCCGTATCTGCTGGTTCGCACCAAAGAAGATTTTCATAGGACTGTCTTGATGCCTCTATACAGCCAGATGGAAATAACATCACAGCAACAGTTTGAAAAACGGAAGCAGGAAGTACAGCAACGGTTAATACAGTTAACTTTGAAAACGTGCTATGAAAATCTGGGTTACCATTATGACGACACGTTGAAGTCTCATGCTCCAACGCGCGGCATGCTGGCAATGGCCAACTCCGGGCCGAATACCAACGGGTCTCAGTTCTTTATCAATTTAGTTGACACACCATGGCTAACCGGCAAGCACACGGTATTCGGTAAAGTCATAAAAGGCATGGAGGTCGCCGATGAAATTGGTGAAGCACCGGTGGGCAATAGCAATCAGCCGATTAAAGATGTTAGAATTATCTCTATTCGGCTAAAAGATTAGATACTGACATGATTTACCATTTTTGAAACTGCTTCAACTTTTTAAAATTGAACCTCAATCCGACATCATTTACATGAATGATCAAAACAGGCGATTGTGGATGGATAAATCCCTCCACAATTTGACAAAAACCGAGTGGGAATCGCTCTGTTGCCGGTGCGGAATATGCTGTCTGAACAGAATCCACGACCAAGCAGAAGGAAAAGTACAGTTTACCCGCATCGCCTGCAAACATCTGGATCCAAGTTCATGCAATTGCATGATATATAGTCGTCGATTCGAAATCGACGACGGCTGCAATAAAATAACACCCGATGGTTTAAAAGCGTTGCACTGGCTTCCCAGTACTTGCGGATATCGGACGGTTCTCGAAGGCAGGAATTTTGATTGGTGGCACCCATTGGTTTCCGGCGACCCTGAAACAGTGCACCGGGCTGGCATATCAGTACGCAATACGGATATTATCTCGGAATCGGATATCATTGCAGGGGATCTGCTGAAATCGGTTTTTGTAAATCCTTTTAAACATCTTTAATAATACCCGCCACGCCCCCCATTCAACCCCATCTTTAATGGATAATCGTCAATTCCGGGGTTCGAAACTTGAGTCTTTTAAAAGAAAATACGAAGTGCTATTAGACAATAGCTTTGGAATAACACCTGAACCTGTTTAAATGCATTATATCTTCCGGAAATAACGACCATGCGGTATTTAACCGTAATCACCCTAATATTAGTGCTCGTAGCGGCAGCAATGGCGGATGAGCTTGACACGGCAGCTTGCGTCCAAAAACTGGATTTTTTCAGAGGGGTGATCGTTTCGAAAATAGTGGCGGATCATCACTATAAGGGTCGCAAGTGGTGTTATGTATTCACGGAAAATAACACGGTGAATGCCTGGTTGGACGAATTGCAGGCCATATCCTGTGCGGATGCAGTTGAAAACTTTACCAAGCGGAGAAAACAAAAACTATTTCAATGGATGGGTGGGGGGCCCAATCCCATGTTCACGGATACGGTCGATAGATCTGAATAGGATCGCATCACGATTTCATGACCTCGCAATTATACACAGCGTCGATTTTAAATTCGTATTATATTTCATAGAACCACAGGGTATGGGCATTCGCGAAGAAATGATGCGCAATTATTTATGACGCTGTGTATAAATTGCCGGTCCTCCATCATCGGCTATACCAAGCGAGACTTCCCGGCGCTTCATATCTTCCGCGTCAATACCGATGTCCCGGTTCAAAACAACCGCGCATGCTATCAATCCGTTTGCATGGGAGAGATGGATCTCATCGGGCAGAACCATACATGCATTGTTATTGATCCTTCCGGCACTTTCCTTTGTCCTTGCCAACAAGCTCTTAATGAGTATATAGATCCATATTCGATTCAAGTGAAGATGCCAGCGTGAAAAATCCAGCCGAATAGAGGAACTGGTATGAATCTAAAGGTCCTGGAATTCGTCATCAAAGGAAGGGAGAAGATCTGGTTTAAGATCAGTGTTGCGGCCGTCATTTCGGGTATTGCCAACAGCGCGGTGGTGATCATCGTGAATGCGGCCGCTCAGAACTATTCCCAGCTCAATTTCAAATACCTGGTCCAGTTCGCACTCTGCATTGTCATCTATATCATCTCCTTTAAATTTTCATTCTCCCAATCTACCAATTTGGCTCGTGAAACCGTAGCCCAGACTCGTTTGCGGATTGCCGACAAACTCAGGCGGACAAGCCTGCTATCCTTTGAAGGTTTGGGTCAGGGACGGATCTATACGACGTTGTCTGAAAATACGGAGATCATCTTTGAAGCATCGCGGCTCATTACAGCCACCGCTTCTGCTGCGGTGATGCTCATATTGACCTTTGGGTATATGGCCGTGATTTCCAGAACCGCCCTTTGGATGTCCGTAATCATCATTGTTTGTGCGGTATTGGTCTATATGAGCAACCAGGAATTAATAAATCGGTATTTGACAACCGCAATCCAAAAAGAAGCTGAATTTTATACTTCTTTGAATCATTTCTTGAACGGTTTCATAGAAATTAAAATGAATCGCGCCAAAAGCGACGACATTTTTGATAACTATTTGAGCGAATTTGCTCTTTCTGAAAGGGATTTTAAAATCAAAGCCGAAAACAAGCTTTTAACCAATCAAATATTTGCTCAAACCTTCTGGTATTTTCTGGTGGCATCGATTGTCTTTTTGCTTCCGCAGCTCACTAAGATATCCTCCATCCAGATCATGAGCTCCATTACGGTGGTGATGTTTATCCTCGGTCCTATCGGTATGATCGTGGGATCAATACCTCTGATCGTTAAAGGAAACCTGGCTGTTGATAAGCTTCAAGAGTTGGAAAATGAACTGGACAAGGCGGATGATTTGAGAGCAACAAGCAAAAGAAATCCGTTTGCACAAACAACCGCTTTTGAACAGATCCGCCTTGACTATATCAGCTTTTCCTATCCGGACCCGGGCGATCGAGGGAGTTTTTCCATTGGTCCCATCAATCTTAAATTGGATTCCGGAGAAATCGTATTCATAATCGGAGGAAACGGCAGCGGAAAGACCACGCTTCTCAAAGTTATGGCCGGTCTGTACTACCCCCAATCCGGGGCGATTTTCATGGATAACCGGATGGTCGATAAAACCAATTACGCGTATTATCGGAACGAAATGGCCGTCATATTCACGGATTTTCATCTTTTCGATCGATTATACGGTGTGAAAGACGTTGATTTAGACGCAGTGGATGAGCTGCTTCAGACCATGAAGCTGATGGACAAAACCGAATATCTTGATAATCAATTTACCAACCTGAACCTTTCAACCGGACAGAGAAGACGGTTGGCGCTTATCATTGCCCTGATGGAAAACAAACCGATTCTAATGATCGATGAGCTGGCGGCAGACCAGGATCCGGAGTTCAGAAAGTATTTTTATGAAGTTCTTTTGCAGGATTTAAAGGCACGGGGAAAGACCGTCATCGCCACCAGCCATGATGACAGATATTTTCATGTGGCAGACCGTGTGATCAAAATGGAATATGGAAAGATAGTGGAAGATAAAAGTGCCTAAAATGTGAAGTGAACTAAAGTGCCTAAGATCCGAATAGAACAAATCGACAAATCACGACTACTTGAGATCAAGGAATTCATCCCGGAAGAATTTGACCAGGTCGCCGAAAAATTTGACCCTGAAACAGACATCACTTGGGCTGCAATCAATGGAGATAAGACTTGCGGAGTTGTCTGGGGCCATCAATATGAGCACAACAAAGAGAACTGTTTCCAAATCGTTTTACTCAAAGTGCTTTCACAATTTAGAAACCAGGGTATCGGAACCATGTTGTTTCAGACGGCACAGGAGGAAGCTGAAAAACGAAGCGTCCAAGTGATAAGAACCAATTTCAAGGGAAATGACACACTTCCTGTTGCCGAAAAAATCTTGACAAAGTATGGATGGAAAAAGCCCGAGGCAACGATGTATTATTGTGAAAGCACGGTTGATAAGTTCTTCAAAGAGCTTTCATGGACGAACCCCTCCCGATATGCCTCCTATGAATCTTATATTCACCCCTGGTCTGAAATAACCCCGGAAGAATTGGAAACCATCCGGAAAACCGAAGGCGGCTATTTTGCCCAGAATGCGGAATCCGATCTTCTCTGGGATAAAGAGAAAGTCGAACCCGTCAACAGCCTCGTCTTGCGCAACGGCAGAACGCTCATGGGCTGGCTGGTTACCCATCGTCATAAACCGGACACCGTCCACTACACGTCCATCTTTATTTTTGACGAACACAGAGGATCGGCTCTTTATCGGGCGGCCAGCGTAAAAGCGCTGTGTTTACAGAAAGAAGCCGGTATTCCGAAATCGTCATGGTTGGCCTCTGCAAAGGATAAAAAAGTATTGAAACTCTGGAACATGCTGTATAACCGGATTATGACGAAAAGCGACACCTGGTATCAGTCTGAAAAAATTCAGCCTTAGTATCGTTCGGTCCTCTAATGAATCATCTCTTTTCCATTACTATTCTTGAGTCGGAATGAGAAATAAGACTTCAAAAAAAAACACGCCCCTTATTGCCACGGTTCTGATTGTTATTGTTTTTCTTCATCTACTGCCAAACGGATTTGCATCAGATCAGGGTTCGGACAGCATCGCCCCCCGTCCGAAAGGACCGAATCAGAAATGGCGCATCGCCTATCTGGAAGGCGGTTCTTTTTTTGAATTTCAACTCACGCTAAAGGCAGTTGTCAGAGGTCTCATGGAGCTGGGTTGGCTGCCAAAATCCGAACTGTCGAATCTCCAGAATACTGAAACCGTTGATTTGTGGAGTTGGCTGGCTCGAAGCACGGGCAGTCCGTTCATTGAATTTGTCGAAGATGCATACTATACGGCTGAATGGGATGAAAAGAAACAGGCCGCAGTCAAGACGTCGTTAATAGAACGGCTCAATAAGAAAAAAGACATCGATTTGGTGATAGCCATGGGTACCTGGGCAGGATACGCTCTGGCTAATCATGACCATTCGGTACCGACTTTAGTGTTTGCTTCAACCGATCCGATTGGAGCCGGAATAATAAAAAGTGTAGAAGACTCAGGCTATGACCACATCCACGCCCGGGTTGATCCTGAACGTTATGACAGACAAATCCGTATCTTCCACGATTTAATTAAATTTAAGAAGTTAGGTATCGTTTACGATTACGATACTGTCGAAGGGCGCAGTTATGCCGCAGTGGACACAGTTGAACGATTGGGGCGCGAATTAGGTTTTGAAATCATTTCATGTCACGCTGCGCTAACCAATGTTTCTCTGAAAGAGGCTGAGAAAGAGGTGTTTAAATGTCACGAGAAACTGTCGCCGCTGGTCGATGCTTTTTACATCACAGAGCAGGGCGGAGGGATTACGAAAGAGAATCTGCCGCATCTGCTGGCACCACTAATTGAGCATCATATTCCAACATTTTCGCAGTTTGGTTCGGAACATGTCAAGCGCGGAGTTTTGTTAAGCGTTTCCCAAGCCGAATTTAAATATATAGGAAAATTTCATGCTGATACAATTGCGAAAGTCTTAAATGGCGCTAAACCTCGTGATCTTGATCAACTCTTTGAGGAACCGTCCAAGATAGCGATAAATTTGGAGACAGCCCGGTTGATCGGATGGAACCCGCCGGTAGACGTCGTATCGGCCGCAGACGATATTTATCCTCATTGATTTCAGAAATCGCGATGACACTGTCTGGGTCTCGTTTATCTTCCAGAAACACTACCCAGAAGCCGTCAAATCAGTGTCGTCTCCCTTTTATAGCCTCATCAATATATTTCATCAGCCGGTCGCGTCTCGAAACTCTATTGTAGTTATCCATCACAACATTGTTTTGGATAATCTGATTCTACATTCACAGTACCGTTATCGTTACTCAGCGTATCTGAAAAACATGTTGATATGTGTTTGCAACCGCTTCTTTCATAAATGACTTGTTGACTCTACTGACCAAAGATGCTTCTATGGCAATAGGCAATTGTCTATCAAATAAAGATGTCACCTTAATTTATTATCGAAAGGAAAAATAGGGTTGCATCTTAATTATTAATTATTTGAAATTTGAAATATATATCATTGAACCGATTCTGATTTTTCGCTTCCTATTTGCTTCAAAAAATAGTTGAAAACATTGAGACCGTTGATGTCATCCAGAATAGAAGTTGGGAAACCAGAAACAATAATTATTTTGTAGACACTTTAGAGAAATACCTTGAATAAACAGATGATAAAAAAGCGGTTGATAAAATAATAGAATTGGGAGGCGATGTCGGTTTGTCCATAGTAAAAGAATGAAAAACTTGTTTTGGACACATATAATACCTGCTATCACGGTCTACAGGCCATCTCTGTTGAAGCCTCTTTGGAAGTTTATTTACCAAAGGAGTGCGTCCTTCAAATTTCCTTTTCTTAATTTAGGTTATTATCCAACTAATACAGAAATATCGGTTTTAGATTTACATCAAGATGATGAGATATTTCGTCCGCATATCCAGTTATATCACCATATCGTAACAACAATTGATATTATCAATAAAGATGTTCTTGAAGTCGGATGTGGAATGGGTGGTGGTGCGTCTTTCATTATGCGTTATCTTGAACCAAAAAGTGTTACAGCAGTAGATATTTCGAAGGCGTCCATCGATTATTGTAATAAAGAGTATTCAAAAATAAATAGTCTTACTTTTAAACAAGCAGATGCCGAGAGGTTGCCTTTTAACCAAGGGAGCTTTGATGTTGTTTTAAACATCGAATCGTCACATTGTTATCCTTCATTACAAAATTTTATCCAGTCTGTTTATAAAATTCTTCATCCTGGAGGGTATTTCTTGCATGCTGATACGTTTTTGGATGCTAATAAATTACATGGTAAGAACCAGCGAAAAATATCTAAGATATCATCTAGTCGATCTTATAACTCATTCAAAACACTCTGCAAACAAAGCGGTTTTGAAATTCGGCAAACCGAAGATATTACAGACAATGTGTTATTATCGCTTGGTAAGAGGAAACTTAAAATAAAATTACTTAGCATAGATTACACAAAAGCGTTGACAAAAAATATCAATCTTTTATTGTTTTTGATACTCGGAGATTGGAACGCTCCTAAGGATACAATAATATATAATGGTTTAAAAGAAAGAGTGATCGAGTATTATATGACACTATATCAAAAGCCTATTGTTTCTTATGAAGATGAGAAGTTTGGCTGATGCCGGAAATAAGGTTCAACCGAAAGAAATCACATTTTATCAATACAGTTGTGCTTTTTCTCTTGACTCAACCTCTAATGGGTGACCCCATTATGTGACTGAATGTAAAAAAGTAATTACCACAAGATTGATTATCAGTGCTGAGCTAGTCTCAGAAATGACTCTACCTTTGTCTTTATGCTAGTGATTCCTATTTCAAAGATGAAATCCACCACATAACATGCAGATAGCAACGCTATGCCTTGTATCGACCCAAAACAAAACCGGGCACCCCGTAATGAGATTCCCGGTTCTTAGAAATTTTACCTGATGAAATTGCCGCTGTCGCTGAAAAATTCACGCTCGCTAACGGTTATTGACTCTTCCGGCAGCCTCGGAATACTGCGCATTACGCTAAAAACCCCTAAGTAAGAAAGGGGAGGGGTGGTGCAAAGGCGCAGAGGGGTGCGCATGTCACGAGGTAGGGTTGTGCATATCTGGCGAATTATGTTTCCCCGAATTTTTTCATATGCTCAAGCTTCATCACTTCCGGAACGTAGTGATCATGAAATTTCCGGCTGCAGCCGTCTCCCCATAAATCTCCGGAATTCGCCAGTGCCACAAACCGGCAGCCGGCTCCGGCCCCGCAGGTGGGAACGTAGGGGCAGTCTGTATCATCCAGGCACTGCTTCCAGATCTCTTTGGTGACGCACTCATAATGATGCTTGTTGAGCATCTCCTCGTTCACATGCCCCACGGTATACTCGGGTCTGTCCATCAACACGGGGCATTTGTACATCTTTCCATCGGCATTAAAGATCAAAAGCCCTTGCGCAGCAGTAACGGAGCAGTTTGCCCCCTGCAAGAGCTCTCCGCGAGGGGGTAAATCCCGGCGAAAGAGCTCATGAATCGCCAAAAGGAAATTTTCAGCAGATTCTTTGGTGAGTGCGCAATCCATGGAGCCACACACTTTGCCTTGGTTGTCTAAGTATGCCTGCTCGATTCCGGGTTGAAATGCGGCTAATTTGCGAAGTATTTGCCGCTCCTCGAGCTCATCCAGAAGCTCCGGCAGCTGTTTCATGCTCTCTTCAGAGCACACGTTTACCAGCGTGATCGGCAGCATGTCGATAGTGTCTTTTAAGTTTTTCATTATCGTATCATAAGAAGACCCCTTGCCGCTTCGAAAGGGCCGCCTGGCATCGTGGATTTCTTTAACCCCGTCGATGGTAATTCGCGCGGATTGAAACCCCAACGGTTTCAATTCCGCCACCACATCCGGCGTCAGCAGGGTTCCGTTTGTGGTCATTGTAAAACCGTATGACTTCTTATTTTCCTCGCACCATTCTTGAAACTTCTCCGAAAGAAACCTGATGATATCCATATTCAGAAGCGGTTCACCACCGTAATAATCGATATCAATAGCCTTGACGGATGGATCCTGGGCTCTTTTTACGATTTGATCGAACACCATTTGGGCGGTTTCCCGGTCCATAGTGGGGGATTTTTCCATACCGGATTCAAAACAGTATTTACAGGCAAGGTTGCAGGCCATGGTGGTAACAACGGTGGCCTTAACAATAGGGCTGCTTCCATAGGCGGCTGCTCGAATATTGTGGATAACCAGGTTATTTTCCGTTTCTTCGTCTTCCACCACATACCCCTCTTCCGCCATCTCGGCGAGTCGAGCCATGTCCGCTTCATTCACTTTGTTACCATTTTGCAATGCTTCGAGACTTTGCCGGTAATCCGGCTCCAGCTCGAAAAGCGACCCGCTTAACGTGTTGAAAATCAACATGCCGCCGGTATCCGGGTAATCCTGTATCGTTATGTTGTAACGGGAAGGTATCATCGGCATCAGTTCCATTCCTCTAAAATGCGAATTTGTGTTATCCGCTGCAGTATGAAAAACATAATATACAACAAGGTGTCCGTTCCGAACGCGTTCTTTTTAAAGACCGGCTAACCGGTTGACTCCCTGAGCTTCTGGATTCTGCCTTTGGCAAAATCGAATTCCAGCCATTTATCCATAAATGTTTCAAGGGCTTGTCTGTAAAATTCAATGGCCTTTTCTTTTTTTTCTTCTTTATTACCGCCCTCAATTTCTCCTTCGGTCCAGAAACCTAAAGCCGTATTGAGAATAAGCAAATCCACAGGGTTATCTCCGGCCTGTTTTTTTAAATTATCCAGGGTCTGTTTTCCCAGCAATTCTTCCCCTACGGATTTATACCACGGATCTCTTGTTTCGCGGACATATGTTTCAAGCTTATTATGCGCTTCTTCCTTTTTGCCCATGCGATGAAGGATTTCACAAACGATTAATCCGGTGCTCAGCCGTCTGGCATTCTGTCTACCCGTTATACTGAGATACGATTCCGCATATTTGAGCGATTTCTCCCATTGCTCTTCTATCGCGCTGTAGAACACTATGTCTACGAGTGGCCCCCGGTTGTCCGGTTTGAGGGTGATCATTTCCTCCAGAAGCTTCAATTTGCTTTCACGAGCGGGAGTTTGAGTAAGCCGTGTCATCAATGCAGTGTACTGATCCGCCGTATCTTTCTTCTTCTTTTGTCCCGCTTCCAAAGTTTTATTAAATTCATCGATCATCGTCTGAAATTTTTTATACTTGGCTTCAGACTGAAATGATGAGAGCCGCTTTTTCTGAATCTCCTCCAATTTTGAACGGGCCAGGAAAAACTCCCAAGATTCCGGATGGGCCGTTTTCAAAGCCTCCTTCAGCAAGGTTTCGGATCTTTCAAGGTTGTCTCCCTTCGCCTGGATCAGACCCAGAATATAATGCAGCCAGCTCTTTTCCAGCTCACTCTCGAATCCATTGACTGCGGAGTCTCCATCCTCAGATCCGTCCAATACTTTTGCCAAGTAACCCTGAAACTCGGCCGGAGAACGCCAGTCCAGCTTCAATAAGGCCTCCCGATGGGAACTACCATCAGGCTGATCATCGAGCCAGTCAATAATAAACAGCATCAACCGGGCATTGCTGTTTTCCGGTTCCATGGACAGTGATTGATTAAAAAGATTTTTCGCTCCCTCATTGTCACCGGCGCAAAAATGCATGACTGCCGCTGCCATAACCAACTGGGGATCGAAACTCGATTGAAGGGCCTTGTCCGCTTCTTCCATGGCTTTTGCCCACCGGCCTTGAATGGCAGAATCAACTATTTTCTTCAGTTTATCATCCACGGACAAATCCAGAATACCATTCCATTTCCTCATACCATCCTTCAGGTCCTTGAGAAATTCAGCCGGTTTGGTAATCGGATAGACCATTCCCATAGACCAAAGGGGTGTTACTATTGGAATGATTCCCTGTGCGCGGTCTGTGGCCACACCGGAAACGATACCGATCACCTTGCCTCGAAGATCGATTAAAGGACCTCCGCTGTTGCCCCCGTAAATCGAAGCATCGATCTGTATCATATTTTCAAACGTCCGGCGGACGCTCCCGCGGGTCACACTCACATTGATCTCCGCCTGCTGAGTTCGGCTACCGAGAGGAAATCCGAGGGCGATCACAGCAGAAAGTTTTGGAATTTTTCTGGTATTCATTTCAGCATCCAGGGGCAGGGGTACCAAACCCTTTGGGACCTTGTCGATTTTTATCACCGCAAAATCATCCATCAACGGTGATACCACCAACTGTCGCATTTGCTCTGAAGCTTTGGCAACACCGGCAATGGTCACCCGGGGCGTGCCATCGCTTCGATAGGCGGTATTCAAAAAATAAGCATCAGCTAAATCCGGACTGTCCATTAAGCCCGCTGATTGGTTGAACGCTTTGGTCCCCTCAAACCATAAAAATAACCGGTAACCGAATTCTGCGGTTCGCCCGGTGAGCTTGAACTGGCCGATGATTCCGTGAAGATTGGGATCCCCCAGCCACGGGCAGGCCACATGGCGATTGGTCAAAAAATAGCCGTCGGTATCCACCAAAAATGCCGTGCCTTCAGCCCGGTTACGATAGACATACGCGTTTCCTTCTTTAAGCCAGTAGTCCACCAGAATAAAACCGATAGAGGGTGCATACTGATTGGCGTATTCCTCGAGAAGCGTCGGATCGTCTTTTTCTCGATGACTCACAAAGAAAAACGCGGAACCGAGACCGACAATAAGCAGGATAACAACGGCTATGAGCCAGCTTTGCCGATTTCTGAGTTTTGATATGGTGGTGTCGGGTGCAGCAGGGGGTTCTTCGACATACTTTTCTTCAACACTCAAAAGCCCGTCTGCCACATCCTTCATGGATTTGGGACGCAGCGCCGGATCGTCGGAAAGCATGGTTTTGAAAAGGATTTTTGCCTTCTCCGGCAGCACCAGTTCATCGACCTTTTCGCGATGATCGCACAGCTCGAAATCGGTGGTTAGGATTTCAAGAAAAATCTTGCCCAAAGACCAGATATCGCTTCTCAGATCCAATGGGCGCTGGTTGATAATATCCGGATGACAGGATAATAAGTTTTTCAGCATCGGTCCCGGGCGGTCAAGTTTCGGATCGAAGAATCGGGATAATTTATAATCAATTTTAACGTCTAACTCTCCCTCCTCTGTCTCTATGACCATTATATCATCCAGGATAAGATGGGGAATGATGTGCCCGTTTTCATGAAGGACCTGCAGGGTGGAGGCAATTTTATTAAACAGATCGAATGCCACCGAAAAATTTTTAAGATGTCCGGATCGGAATATTTCTCCCCAGTTCAGGGCATCCACCCACTCGCTGATGCGATACCAAAGCTTGTCTTGGGAGTGTCGAATGGCATAGTGCTGGACAAACCCTCTGGCCGGAAGTTTTTTAAGTTCTTCGATTTCCCGCCGTAACCGTTGGGCCACGGTTTCATCAACACCGGATTGAGACGTAAAGAGCCGGATCATTACCTTTTCATGGGTCCGCTCTCTGATGGCTTTACAGAGCAGACTGGCATAGCCTT